>JBNKDD010000163.1:0-12482 GCA_050288085.1 Anaerolineae bacterium | reverse complement strand
CCAGGCCGCCCAGTTTAGCGCCCGGATAGACCGTTCCAATTGAATCATATTGTGTGCCGGGGCCGCTCCGAACCAGCAGTCCCTCGGTTGGGGTAGGGGTGAGATAGAAGGAGGCTACAATCACCGGATCGACGATCACGTCGTCGTCTTTCCAGGGTTCGGCAGAGAGTGCGCCGCCATTCGGTTTGTTGCGCGGATCAAGACCGGCGGTTGAGCCGTTATAGGCGGTTAGTTTGTTGGCGACGGGGCCTTCGATCTCGAAGTTGCTCCATAGGCTGCCCAGTGTGCCCCAGGTGAAGACGGTCGCACCGAGGATAAATGGGTCCATTTGCATCTGACGGTCGCACCATTTTAGCTGATCGACGTAATACTGTTCCGAGTCTTCGCGGCCATCAAGCGCTTTCCAGGCGGGTCCGGCGGTGTTCCATGAGCCGACGGTGTAACCGGCCAGCTTGTCGGTAGTAACGGTTCCGGCCATGTCAAGGCCAAACTCGGTCAGTGCCATGCGGATATTGGTCCAGCCGTTGGGGGCGATGTGCCGCCGCCAGACTTTACGGTAACGCCCGAACAACCAGCCCTCGTAACGCTCCTCCGGGAAGGGGACACGTTCCCCGGCAAGTAGCTCGTCATGCAGGTTGGGGCCATACCATAGATCCATCCACAGCCCGCCGTATTCGTGTAGTCCCAGGATGTTGCCCAGTTCGTGAGCGGTCTCAAGTGCGGGGTAAAAGCCGGGCCAGAAATCCTCACGGATATCGCCGTCGAAGTCGCTGATGGCTGGCGTGCCGGTGGCAAAGTTGCCGATACAACACCTGAAGCCTTCCTGGGCCATGATGCGCTGCCGTTCGGCTTCGAACTCGCCGTATTCGGCCATGCTGTCCCAATGGGACATTTCATTGAAACTTTCCCAGTAGGCGAAAGGTACCTGTACGATGGAGGGGCGCATGGCTTCGAACCAATCACGAGCAGCCTTTTTGGGGTTATCCCGTCCGCCGAAGCGCAGGAAATCGTCGGTTACCTTCCAATCACGGGCGATGAAAATGGTCTTGTCGCCGAGCTGGTTGTGCAGGTCAATCAACATTCCCATTGAACTGATGACCTTGATGATCCGAGTCTCCGAGGCGACCATTTTTTCGATAGCCCCTTGGTGCCCCTGGATGTCAATGTGGAAACCGATTTTGCTTTTCAACGCACGCCTCTCCTTATATTCATGTGGACCCTCGCTTATTTTGTAGCACAATTTGCCGTCAATGGGAAGTGACATTCCATCAGGATTGGCGTCCTATGGAGCTATGCGGCTCTGGCTATGAGGTCAGCACCAAAGGTGTCGATTTTGTGGTAGTGGAATGTAAAAGGAGTATGGTTCGCCATACTCCTTTAATCGTTACCTGCCAATTAGTCTTGTGGCGGGATGGGTACTCCCCATAGATGCACTATGCCGTCCGCGTATTGAAGCAGGATGAACCTATGATCATCAGTGAAGAGCGCAGATTCTATATTGGGTATCATCGGGTTATTAACGGGTTCCAGAGTTTTTCCGTCCCAGATTTCGACCTGAGACTGATCGGCGTTGGTATAAATAAGCAGTTCTCGGTTTGGGTTGGCAGGATCGTCGTATATTAAACTACCATCTCCCAACGACTTTAAGATCGTGCCGTCTTTCGTATCGACAATTATGTCTTGCTCATTGGACCAACAATAGAGCATCTCCTCACCAATAAAAACCGCATACCCGATAGTATCTATTTGCTCATCCAGATCGAGGAGTTTCTCACCGGATGGATACGACCATATTGATAATTGGTATAGACCATTTCCATAATCGGCATTGATTATCGCCATCTGTGAGTGGTCAGGTGAGAAGGAGAATCCCTGTGGAAAAGCGTATTCTGTTTGTATGAGTGCGACCTCTTGCCAGGTGGACGTGTCCCATATCCTGATGCTGCCATCTGCGAAGCCTGCCGCAAATAGCGTTTCATCGTCGCTGAATTGAAAGTGATTCAGTTGATCCATGTCAACATCTGTCAAAGTTTTCAGACCCCGGGTTTTGGTGTTCAAGATTTGAAGGGCAGGTGGGGACTCCGTTTCGATAGCCAGAAATGAACTATCGTGACTCCTGGTGACCTGGGTGTTTTGTGTTTTAATTGCGAAAAGGTCCGCACCGGTAAAAGCATCCCATAGATGGATCTCATAGCTAACTGATAGGATTTCTGATCGACCAGGGATTGGTATGAAGTTATTGCCTCCATATAGAGTGGCGAGTTGTTCCCCGGTAGCGGCATTCCATGTTACTGCATTAGCCGGACGATGTTCTAAGATAACCGTGCCATCCCCATTGAACTCGTAAGATGGTGAATTCCATGTTCCATCAAAAGTTGTGATCAGCTCCCCTGATAACAAATCCCAGACATTGATTATGCCCTCACGGGTCATAACTTTGAGATTATCCGGGGAAAGCGCGAATGCAGGGGTTGAATACGTGCCGTAAGCGGTGATCTCGCGAGCCTGTGACCAATTATCCGGGGTGAGAAGCGCATAGTTCGGTGTCGTTTCACAGCCTAGATTTTCCGGGCTGCCCGCGATTTGAGGGCATATGTCAGTAACATCAATGAGCCCATCCCCATCGGTGTCAGGACAGCCGTTTGTTTCAACCTGACCAGCATCCTCAGGACAGAAATCTTCGGCATCGGTAAGTGAGTCCTCGTCGCTGTCCTGACAGGCATCACCTATACCATCCTGGTTGAAATCTAATTGGCCGATATTGGCCTCCGAGGGGCAGTTGTCATCGCTATCGGCAATGCCATCCGAGTCAGCATCCGGGCATCCCTCTGCTGAACCAGCCGAGTCGGGACAAAGATCACAGGCATCACCTACTCCATCCTGATCACCATCATCTTGATCGGCGTTGGCTTCCGAGGGACAGTTGTCAGCCGTATCAAGTGCCCCGTCGTTGTCGCTGTCAATCGTAACCGGCAGGTCATTGCTATACACGATTGTGAAGCTTTCCCCTATAGCAACGTGAGCCAGAACCGGTGTTAAGCCTCCTCTTGATATGTCCAGGGAAATATTTGTGGCAAGCTGCACGGGTGCTGCTGGGTCAGCCCAGATTGTCCACATATAGGCAGCACAGCTCATCATCTGGTCAATTGGGCAGCCAGCCGGAATCGTCATGGATTCGCTGGGAAAAACATTGGGATCACCTGCTGCAATGGTTTGACCATCGTATTCGCTGAGGAAAGAATCATAGTCGGCATCCGGGTGCTCAAACAATATCAAGTACCAGCCGGGGGGCACATCATCGATCTGAAAGCCTCCATCCTCACCCAGTGTGCCGGTCAGATCTGCATGTACGATACAGTCGATAGGAGGGCTACCTGGTCGCTGCCCGGTGGAGACTTCGCACAGGGTAATGCGTTTCCCAGGTGTGTATTCCCAGAGTGCAGGGCCGGTGACGGAGCCGGTTGTAGGCTCGGAGGTGGCGATGTCCTCAGTTTCGGCAGCGTCGCCAGTATTACTTTCCTGTGTTGGTGGCGTATCCGGTGAGCATGCGGAAAAAGTCAAAGTCAAAAACACAGCCAGCAAAATACATTGTCGTTTTTTGCTCATTTATTACACACTGGTTCTTCATATATTTGGCAGGTACCCCTGTCACCTGTCCAATTGAAGAACCATACCTTTCTAGCCTCATGGCTTTGTTGTTGAAAGACATATAATTTTGTGCAAACACTGCGAATTTGGTGATTTTCTTAAATGTTTTTTTGTTCTCCTTTGGTGGATCGATGGATAAGCCTACTCAATTGAGTAAGGGTGGATGATATCCGTTTTTAGGGGAGATGAAAAAAACAAGTAGGGACATGGTTCCCCGTATCCCTACTTGTCTGTGTTACCTGATCTAACTCACATCCGGGGCAGAACGATTGGTTGATCAGGTCGGATCAGTCTAGCATTGGCTCCGGGATCGGACGGCAGCACAAAACCAACTGCTTTGCGGCTCGAACCTCATCCAGACGGCCAATTGGGGCCGAGTGGGGAGCATCGTGCAGCAGTTCAGGTTCTTCACGTGCCTCGCGTGCGATCTCGATCATGGTGTCGGCGAAAGCGTCAAGCATTTCTTTGCTTTCTGTTTCCGTCGGCTCGATCATCAAAGCGCCGTGTACCTTGAGGGTCGTGCCTGCTGATACGCCCAGCGGGAAGTAGTTGGTGGGAGGGTGGAAGCCGTAGTCCATCAGCCGCTTGGAAACATCCAGGGCATGGACATCATTGATCATGATGTCGCCCTCGGCAACGAACTCGTGCATACATACCCGGTAATGATAGGGGACTTCCCAGGCTTCCATGACTCGTTTCATCAGGTAGTTGGCATTTAAAACGGCCATCTCACTGGACTTCTTCAGTCCAGGGCCGCCGTTGACCATCATGTAGGCCAGGGCACGGACGATCACGCCGAACTGCCCGTAGAAAGCTTTCATCCGCCCGATGCTTTTCTCCGGTGTGAAGAAGCTATAGAACGGCACATCGTCTTCGGTTTCGCCCACTATCTCGACAACCGGTGCAGGCAGGAAGGGGACTAACCGCTCCGATACACCCACCGGGCCAGAACCGGGACCGCCGCCGCCGTGCGGGGTGCTGAAGGTCTTGTGCAGGTTGTAGTGCAGTACGTCAAAGCCCAGGTCGCCGGGCCGAACGATGCCCATCAGGGCGTTGAAGTTTGCCCCGTCGCCATAGACCAGACCACCGCAGTCATGAACGAGCTTGACTACTTCCTCAACGTTTTCTTCGAAGAGTCCGAGGGTATTCGGGTTGGTGAGCATCAGGCCTACAACGGTATCGTCACAGGCGGCTCTGAGTGCCTCAAGGTCGACGTTGCCCCGGTCGTCTGAGGGCAGCTCGACCACTTCGAGTCCGCTCATGGTGGTGCTGGCGGGGTTTGTCCCATGTGCCGAGTCGGGGACCAGCATCTTGACGCGTTTGGTATCACCGCGATCCAGGTGATAGGCCCGCATCATCAGGATGCCGGTGAATTCACCATGCGCCCCGGCTGCCGGTTGCAGCGTGACGGCTGCGAATCCGCCCAGTTCTTTAAGCCACTCCTGCACATTGAACATCACTTCCAGCGCGCCCTGAGCGGTTGCCGGGTCTTGATAGGGGTGCAGTTGGGCGAAGCCGGGCAGCCGCGCCATGTCTTCGTTAAGCCTGGGGTTGTACTTCATGGTGCATGACCCCAGGGGATAGAAGCCTTTATCGATTCCATGATTAAGCTGTGACAGGCGCAGGTAGTGCCGCACCACATCGATCTCGCTGACCTCCGGGAGATCGAGATCGTCGCGGAGCAGATCGGTTGGGAGTTCAGCCAGAGGAACGTCGGGGGCAGGCATGGTGACGCCCGTCCGTCCGGGTGAACTCAGGTCGTAGATCAGGGGTTCTAACCGGTTGTCGTTCATGATGCCGCCTCCGCCAATCCCTTAACCAGATCGTCAATCTCGGCATGGGTGTTCATTTCGGTCACCGCGATGAGCATCTGATTTTTGCGTTCCGGGTAAGCCTGCTCCAGGTCATAGCCACCGACGATGATCTGTGTTTCAAGCAGGTAATCGTTGATTTCTGAAACCGGCTTAGGGCATTGGACAACAAACTCTTTGAAGAAAGATTTGCTGAAATCAACGCTGTAGCCGCGTAGTTTGTTGATTTCCGAAGCTGCGTGGTGGGCCTTGTGGTAGCACAGTTCGGATACTTGCCGCAGACCATGCTTGCCCATCACGCTCATGTAGATGGCGGCTGCCAGCGCCATCAGACCTTGATTGGTGCAGATGTTGCTGGTGGCCCGTTCTCTGCGGATGTGCTGCTCACGGGTGGCAAGGGTCAGGACGTAGCCGGGTTTCCCATTTACATCGAATGTTTCCCCTACCAGGCGACCGGACATTTTGCGCACATAATCCTCTCGCGTAGCAAAGAATCCGAGGTAGGGTCCACCGAAGCTCAACGGGATACCCAATCCCTGCCCCTCACCGACCACGATGTCTGCGCCAAAACTGCCGGGTGGTTTGAGCATGCCCAGCGCAATTGGGTCGGTAACCACGCAGACCAGTGCTTTGTGTTCGTGTGCGGTTGCGATTATCTGACTCAAGTCTTCGATCTGCCCGAAGAAGTTGGGGTACTGTACGGCCACCATTGCCGTGTCGTCGTCGATCTCTGCTATAAGGGCATCAAGATCAACCTGGTGAGTGTCATCACCGACGATGGTTAGCCCCATACCCTGGGTGTAAGTCCGGGCGACTTCCCGGTATTCCGGATGGACACCGGGGCTGAACACGATCTTCTTACGCTTGCCGCGGACCTGATTAATCGCCAGGATGACGGCTTCGGCAAATGAGGTTGCTCCGTCATAATGGCTGGCATTGGATACATCCATGCCGGTCAGGGCGCAGATCATGCTCTGATATTCGTAGATTGCCTGAAGAGTCCCCTGGCTGATCTCCGGTTGGTAGGGGGTGTAGGCGGTCAGGAATTCGCCGCGCAGCAGCAGATGGTTGACCACCGGGGGGCTGTAGTGATTATAAGCGCCTGCCCCCAGAAAGCAGGCAGTCTTACCGGCAGGGAGGCTTGCTCCACTGATTTCTTCTAACTGCCAGGCGGTTTCCATCTGGGTTAATCCATCTGGCAGGTCTAGTGACGGGAAACGAACTTTCTCCGGTACATCGGTAAACAGGTTTTCCAGCCGTTCCTCGCCGATGGCTTTGAGCATCGTCTTGATGTCAGCCTCAGTGTGAGGTAGGTAGGTCATGAATTTTGACTCCCGAAAAACTTAGCCACGTTCGTCACAGTAGGCAGTATAGGCGGCGGCATCCATTAGCTTGTCGAGTTCGGACGAATCGGCTACTTTGATTCGGACTATCCAGCCAGCTTCAAAAGCATCTTCATTGATAGTTTCCGGGCTGTCTTCCAGTTTTTCGTTGACAGCGGTGATCTCTCCGCCGACCGGCAGCTTGAGGTCGGCAGCCGCTTTAACCGACTCGACAACACCATAGGTGTCGCCCGCGCCGAATGAATCACCGACTTCGGGGAGTTCAACGAAAACGATGTCGGAGAGCTGTTCCTGCGCGTAGTCGCTGATACCTACCAGGGCTTCGCCGCCATCCACTTTGATCCAGTCATCGGTCTTGGTGTACTTGCGGTCGTCCAGGATTTTCCAATCACCCATTTTTTATCCCTCGCTTTTTATTAAAACTATGTGTTGACAACAAAATAGGGACACACAACAAATAATATTGCCGTGTGCCCCCCTGTCGTAAACCTGAGAGATTCACCCCTCCAAGTGAGGGACTTGCCCCTTCGGTGCCGGTTGATTACAGCTTTCCAGGGAAACGGTGGTTATGGGGTCCTTTTGCCTGAGAGTTTCACCTCACAAATGCAACCCTATGAGGTTTGCCCCTTCGGCGCTCTGGCTGAGAGACTCTCCCCCATACCACACATTCGTTTAATCTATTTTAGACAAGCTGGAGCAAGGAGTCAATGATTTATGCGGAGATGAGTTGGCTCAGGGTAATTTGTTATGGTTTTTATACATCGATCACAAGGTAGTTCTGCTTGGTATTCTCCTGTCCAATGACATGTGACCGGAAGGTGTTGGTGCCAAAGGAGATCTCCCATTGTCCACCGATCAGTGAGTGCCCACTGACGACATGCCTAACTTTTGATCTGGGGGCAATCACCCGGCCCAGGGTCAGATTAAAAGCGTAAGCTGCGCCAAAGTTCCAACGGGCATCATGAGAATAACGGACGGCCTCTTTAAAGACCGGCATATGTGTGACAACCAGGGTGCGATCAACATTGTAATCTTGATCCAGCGCCAGGATATGATCGGTAAAGCTCCGTTGGACTAAGCTGGCGAACACCTGATCAGACCAATCCCAATTAATATGCTGGGCATCCTCATTGACCAGCCCTTTGAGCTTTTCATATTGCTCGGGGGGGTAGCCCAGTGTAACGTCGCGTGCACTGTAATCGTACCAGGCTGTTGTGCCACATACGCCCAACCTGTCAGTAATCAGATTTTCCTGTTCCAGCCAGGTGTATCCATGCCGCTGAATCATGATTGGGAATATCTCTTCCCAGAGCTGCTGGCTTGAATACGGCCCGCCTTGATGCCAGAGGTCCCGGTTGCCCGTCACAATGGCTTTTGGGCAGCCCAGGGCCTCGAACGAGGACAGGGCTGCCTCAAATTTCTGGATAGGATTCCCAAGATTACCGGCAATCACAAACAGGTCTGGAGACTCGTCTCGTACACGGTCTGCCAGGGATTGCAGGGCTGATGGGGTGTCAGCAAAGCGATGGAGGTCGGATGTGGCAACAACTTTCATCGTCACAGGTCTCCCCCGATGATCAATTGGGCGGTGGCGGGATTGGTCGCCAGCGGAACATTATGTACATTGCAGGTACGCAGCAGTGTCTGGATATCGGGATCATGTGGGTGCTTATCGAGTGGGTCTACAAAAAAGATCACTGCCATAACTTCTCCCTGGATGACCTCTGCCGCGATCTGTACGTCACCCCCGATTGGTCCAGACAGCATCCGATTAACTTCGAGTTTTGCTTTTTCCTGCAATATTTTGCCGGTGGTTCCGGTTGCGATGATCCGGTATTTGCCCAGTATTTCGTGATTGTTAAGCGCGAAATCGAGCATTTCAACTTTCTTACCGTCGTGTGCAATCAAGGCTATGGTTTTCATAATGGTTATCCTATGCGTGGTATCTGGTGGGAAAGACCGGATAAAATTTCGTGACTGTTTGAATCCTGGCGGAGGGCGACATCCTCAACGTTGATCTCATCATTACCCTGCCGCCCGATCAAGACGACTTCGTCTCCTGCCTGCACGTCAGGGATGTGTGAGACGTGGATCACAGATTGGTTCATGGCTACCTGCCCAATAACCTGGGCACGCCGTCCTCGAATCAGCACCTCTCCCCAACTCTGCCGGACTCCTCGGAAACCATCCCCAAAGCCGACCGGGATGATGGCGATCCGTTCTTCTGCCTGGGCCTGATAGGTACGTCCATAACCAACCGGCCAGGCTGTCGGGAGTTTTTTAACCTGGACGACAGATGTTTTCCAGGTGAGCACCCGCTGGAAACCCGGCGGGCAGCGTACATCTGCTGAGGGGTGGAGGCCATACAACAGCACGCCGAGGCGCACCATCGTAAAGTGACTCTCCGGTAGGGCGATCAATGCCGCGGAACTGGCGGCGTGTATGTGCGGAATCCGCAGCCCGCTGGCTTGCAGGCTGTCCAATACAATCCTGAATTTATTGAGTTGATCGCGGGTCGCGGCTGCTTCCAACAGGTTTCCGGCAGATGAAAATTCGGTGTAGATGCCGTCGATGGTTAACGATTCCATCCTGACTAAATCTCGGACCAGGGGAACCACCTGATCCGGGAACAGCCCAAGCTGTCCCAGGCCGCTGTCAATCCGAATGTGTACCTTGATCTCGCGTTGAAGTTCTCTTGCCATCAGGTCATAGATGCGGGCGGATTCCAGGTCGTAGACGGTCAGGGTCAGGTTGTTAAGAATTGCCTGCTGGGCCTGTTCGGTGGCAGTGTGGCCCAGGATCAGGATGGGTGCGTTGATCCCTGCGTCTCGCAAATGAAGTCCTTCGTGTAGTGATGCAACGCCCAGCATCGATACCCCGTTGTTGATCGCTGTGCTGGCGATCAGTTCGGCTCCGTGCCCATAGGCGTTTGAATCGACGCGGGCCATCATCGCTACATTGGGGCCGACCAACCCTTGAATCTGGCGGATATTGGCAACGACCCCTTCCAGGTCAAGCTCAATCCAGGAAGGCCATGTCCGGTTGTGAGTATGCCGCCGCTTCGAGAGATAATCCTGCCGGGGTAAATCACGCCGGGCCTGGGTGTTTTGCAGCAGGCGTTCTAAAGCCCGCTCCATCTGTGCCTGTTGGCCCCCTGTGATCAATACGACATCACCCCTGCCAACATAATTACGGATGATCCGGGCTGTGTCGGTGTGGCTATAGACAGGGATGGTTCTATCAGCAGGCATCCCGACCCAGCGGGCGGCTCGACCGGCTATTGATGCCAGGGTGCCCTGTGTGACAAACAGATCGGCAACCTGGGCGGCTCGCCGTCCTACTTCTCTGTGTGACTGTTCGGCGGCCTCGCCCTGGCTGTCCATGTCGCCCAGTACAAAGATGCGCCGTCCGCCTCTAATGGGTGATGCAGCCAGAAAATCCAGGGCGGCCATCGTTGAAGCCGGTGTTGCGTTATAGCTGTCATCGATGAGCAGAGAGCCGTGCCCCCCCGCCAATATGTTCAGGCGGCCCGGCAGGGATTGGAAATTTGTGAGCGCCCGGATGCTCTCCTCCAGTGGAATGTCGAATACCAGGCCAATAGACAAGGCGGCTAGTGTGGCGTACATACCGGGACGGCCAAGCAGTGGTACCCGATGGGTAGGGAGGTGGCGCGTACCATAACGCAGATCAAAGCCTATTTCGTCAGCGTGGTAATGGATGGCGTGAGCGAGTAGGCCAGGTTCCGAATCGGCTTGCTGACCGTAGGTGAAGAAGTTCCCTTGATAGTCGGCCAATAGTTCCCGGATGTGTGTGTCATCGTTGTTGGCTATGACCATCCCGTTGTTAGGTAACGAGTCGATCAACTGCTGGCACTCAACTCTGACCTGATTAAACTCTCCCCGGTTAACAAGATTGCTGGGGCTGATATTGGTTATCACACCGATATGGGGCGGGGCGATGGTCAATAGTTCGGGCATTTCTCCCAGGTAGCGGGTTGACAGCTCGATCAGGACAATTTCGTCGGAAGGTTTTAGCCCCCCCAACCCAATAGGAATATCAATGCGCCCTGTCCGGCCAAGATTGTTGTAAACCTGGTGCCTGGTCGAGAGCACCGTCACGATGGCCTGCTGTGTCAGGCTCTTCCCGATCTCGCCGGTGACCCCGATCAGAGTGGTATTGTACTGGCGCAGGACATAGGCCGCCCATTGTCCGAGTGCTGCAACCGTATCGCCAACGATCACAACGGTGGTGTCGGTCACATCACAGGTGGGCGGATTTTCGCATAGTACTCCGCTTGCCCCGCGCTGTATGGCATCTTCGATATAGCGATGGCTATCACCTTTGCTGGTCGTGATTGCCACAAACATCTCGCCCGAATTGGCCTGCCGCGAGTCGGTGCAAAATCCAGAAAATTGTTCAGCCACCGCGTCACCAAAGAGCTGTCCTCCGGTGGCATATTGTAAGTCTCTAAGCGTAATCATATAACACCCCTACTACCGTGAAGTATATTCAGGCTGCAATTCTTTGGAAAGTTGGAGCACAGCATTCGAGTCTTTCTGGTAAGGACTTTTATACCCGCCAGTCTTGTGCTATTCTAATCTTGTTCTAGTATTCGTATTTATTCTAATGAGGTTATGATGAGCCGCGAAGAGCAATTTATTAAAAAGTGTGCGACGCTTCCTTTTGAAGAAAAAAAGGATGATAGGGATGAGGGGACTGTGCCGGAGCTGGCAAAAGTCGCCCAATACAGGGATTCGGGGGATTTTCAAGAAGCAATTGAATATGGGCAGGCTTTGATCAAAATGTATCCCGATTTCGATTTGATTCCCTTTATGCTTGCCTATATCTATTATCAGAAGGAATTCCCGGTTGAGGCTCGTAAGCTGGCTGTTGAGGCTATTCCCAAGTGTTCGCGTAAATACCGGTTGTACTCGGTAGCCGGGCTTTCAGAGTTTGCCCAGGGCAAAATACCGGAGGCACTTGTGTGGTGGAGCTGGAGTATTATCGCTCAATGCTCCGTCAGTGATTTTCAGGAATATGATCCTTTTCTCTACCTGGCCTATGCGGCAGAAACGGTTGGCGCACAGCGGGAAGCGGATATTATGTTTACCATGGTAGATGCAATTGAGTCGAGCCAGCCGCGCCTTGATGATGCGGATCTAAGACGCCTGGAGGCGTTGAACGATCACTGGGTTCGTAGTCCACTGGTTCAGGTGATTAAGTACATTGACCAGCGGTATTTGCATGCCTGAGGCAACCATTCGCCAGATTTCCTGATTGCCGTAAAGGCCTGTTATAAATTCTGGCTCTGTGGCGTTTTAAAGATGCGAGGATGATCTCACCAGATGGTGGGGTTATCCTCGCTGTTAGTGAGACTGGTAGGTCGGATTGGTTCTCTGACAGATGAGAATTTAGGACTAATGTCTGAAGCTACAGGTGTGGGGTGATATAATCATCACTTATGGCATTTTCATTTCAGTTACAGGCAACAGATGGTGGAGCACGAGCGGGTACTTTTCAAACGCCGCACGGTTCCTTATTAACCCCGGTGTTTGCCCCGGTTGGGACGCAGGGCGCGGTGAAAGCTGTTACCCAGCGCGATCTGGCCGACCTTGGGACATCGCTGGTTTTAGGTAATACCTATCACCTGTATCTCCGACCTGGCGACGAACTCATCCGT
>JBNKDD010000162.1:0-12658 GCA_050288085.1 Anaerolineae bacterium | reverse complement strand
GAGGAGGGTTAAATGACCACTCACCACATCACCTTAACCGTCAACGGCTCGGCTGAGTTCGGGCAGGTAGCCTCAAATGTCACCCTGCTCACCTTTCTACGTGAGCACCTCGGCCTGACCGGGGCCAAGAACGGCTGCGAGACCGGCGAATGCGGGGCTTGCACCGTCCTGATGGATGGCGAACCGGTCAACGCCTGTTTGGTGCTGGCTGTTGAGGCCGATGGCACAGAGATCGTCACTGTCGAAGGGCTGGCCCCAGATGGTCAAAACCTCGATCCGATCCAGCAGGCATTCATCGACCATACCGGCGTTCAGTGTGGATTCTGCACACCGGGCCTGTTGATCTCAAGCCGCGCCCTGCTAGACCGCAACCCCGATCCAACCGAGGAGGAAATCAAGGACGCCCTACGCGGGAACCTTTGCCGGTGTACCGGTTACGTAAAAGTCATTGATGCCGTGAAAGCAGTCACGGATGGAGGGACTTAAATGTCTACAATGGATGCTCCCTCGCCGGTAGGCGAAAACGTCAAACGCATAGATGCACTGGAGAAGGTGACAGGGGAAGCCGTTTTTGCCGACGACATGCATTTCGGCCCAGGGTTGTTATACGGGCAGATCCTCCGCAGCCCGCATCCCCACGCTTTGATCAAGCGAATCGATTATAGCAAGGCCCTGGAACTCCCCGGAGTCAAGGCCGTTATGACCGGGGCAGAAACCGGCGAAAAGATCGGTCTGTATCTGAAAGACCGCTACACCTTCTGTCGCGACCGGGTGCGCTATGTCGGTGATCCGGTGGCCGGGGTGGTGGCGATCACCGAAGAGATCGCCCGCCAGGGCTGTGAATTGATCGAGGTGGAGTACGAGGTATTGGAACCGGTGCTTGATCCGGTTCGAGGCGCACAGCCGGACGCGCCGCTGCTGCATCCCGACCTGGGCGATTACACCGTCGCTGATTTCATCTTCCCCAAGCCGGGGACAAATATCTCCAATCACTTCAAGGTACGTAAAGGTGATGTTGATACAGCTTGGGCGAAGTGCGATGCTGTTGTCGAGCGGTCCTTCCGCGTCCCGATCTTGCAGCATGTCCCCATCGAGCCGCATGTAGCCGTCGCCCAGGTTGACCGATCTGGCGACATCACCTTGTGGACCAGCAGCCAGTCACCTTTTGCCCAGCGCAACCTGATCGCCGAATCCCTCGGAATCTCCCAGAGCAAGGTGCGGGTGATCTCGTCTTATGTGGGCGGCGGATTCGGTTCCAAGGCCGGAGTCTCGATGGAGGCTCTCGCCGTCGAGATGGCCCAGAAGGTCCCCGGTCACCCGGTCAAGCTCCGTCTGTCTCGCGAGGAAGAGTTCTTCTGCTCTTTCGTCCGGCAGGGCTTAGTCGCCAAGACCAAGATCGGCGCTTCTAAGGATGGCAAGCTGGTTGCCATGAAGACCGAGTATTATTGGGATGCAGGCGCTTACACCGAGTACGGTGTTAACGTCACCCGCGCTTCTGGCTATTCCTCAACCGGCCCCTATGAAATTCCCCACGTCTGGACCGACGCCTACTGCGTCTACACTAACCATCCGGTTGGCGGCCCCATGCGCGGATTCGGCATGCCTGAAATCCACTGGGGGATCGAGCAGATCATGGATATCCTGGCCGGAGAACTCGGCATGGACAAGGCCGAATTCCGCCTGAAGAATTGTGTCCGAGAAGGCTCGATCATCGTCACTGGATCGAAGATGCACCCGGTCGGTTTGCCGGAATGCATCGAGAAGGCCACCGCTTCAATCGATTGGGGCAGGAAGGAACCCGCCAGTGCCCCGCACAAAAAGCGCGGCAAGGGGCTGGCGATCATGTGGAAGGCCCCCGCCATGCCACCCAACGCCGGATCATCAGCCTGGGTACGATTCAATGAGGACGCCACCGTCAGCGTCGGAATCGGCGGGCAGGAGATCGGCCAGGGAACCTTCACCGTCATGTCGCAGATGGCAGCGGCGGCACTCGGAATCCCCATCGATTGGGTACAGATCAGCAAACCCCTTGATACCAAATTCAGCCCCTATGAGTGGCAGACCGTCGCCAGCCGCCTGACATGGTCAATGGGCAATGCTGTTGTTGCCGCCGCCAACGACGCCCGCCGCCAGATCCTCGACCTCGCCGCCGAACACTGGGGCGAAGACCCTAACGACCTGGATATCAAAGATGGCATGGTGATCTCTTACAAGTCCGAAGAGTCAATGCCGCTCGATAAGATGGTGGTCTACGGGCTGCCCAAGCCGGATGACCAGGGTTGGCGTGGTGGGCCGATCATCGGGCATGGTAAATTCATGCCGACCTACGTCACCGGCCTCGATCCCGAAACCGGGCAGGGGCCGCGCTCGGTCGTCCACTATACGACCGGCTGCCAGGCTGTTGATCTCGAAGTCGATACGCAGACCGGGCAGATCACCTTGCTGCGGGTGGGCGCAGCCTTCGACGTGGGCAAGGCCATCAACCCGGATCAGGTGCGTGCCCAGATCGAGGGCGGTGTCGTCCAGGGGGCGAGTACGGCCCTGTTTGAAAGCATCATCTTTGACGAGGATGGCGTCCCCCGGAACACCAGTTTTGTAGACTATCGGATCGCCACCTCGGTCGATATGCCATTTGAGATCATCTCGCATATCGTCGAAGTCCCACAGGACGATGGCCCCTGGGGCGCACGCGGAGTCGGCGAGCACTCGATGGTTCCAACCGCCCCGGCGATAGCCAATGCCGTCGCCGATGCGTTGGGCATCCGCATCCTCGATATGCCGATCACCGCCGAGAAGGTCTTCCTGGCGCTGGAGGATCAGACATAGCCCTGAACTACTCTGTCCGATCCCTCGCGCCCTACGCCCGGACGTGGCTGGCAACGTCCCGCCAATGCCATGTCCGGGCACTCCATATCTTCGATGCCGCCTGCAACCTGATCAACGAAGCGGGCGAGATCGTATCGCTCGTTTCCCCCCAGATCGGCGATGGCCCTTTCAACATCGTTGTACCGGAGATCCGATTCACCGACCATCTGCATCCCACCGACCCGGTCACCATCACCCCCGATACCCTGACCATCGGCAGACTGACCATCCACACCGCATCCGCCCACCGATGGAATCCCCGCCCTCCCTGGGAAAAACTACACGAAAACCCGGCTCGGCTAGTCGATCACCTGCCCCTGCTGCTAGATACCCTCCACGCTCAGGCTCCGGTTGGTAGCTTGGCCGAACTGTTGTTTCATTCCCTCCCCAGTGACTTTGATCGTCCCCATCCGCCCAATTTTATAAACAGACAACAATCATTCTCAGCTGACTCCCCTCGCCCTGAGGGAGAGGGGGTGGGGGTGAGGGCTACAGAACGAATCCGAGCAACGCCTGATAAGGCTGAAAGCTACTCCACCGCCATCCTCCACGCCGCCCGCGAACCCGCCTTAAACCTCATCACCGGGCTGAGACAGGCTGATCGCACCCTATGCCTCGATGGTGTCACCGGGCTGGCCGGATTAGGCAGCGGTCTGACCCCATCGGGCGATGATTGGTTGGTGGGCTGTATGCTGGCAATGTGGGCAATATCCGCCCAACATGCCATCCCTCCCGCCGCCATCGCCCAGGCCGCCGCCCCACTCACCACACCCTTATCGGCGGCCTGGTTACATGCCGCCGCACGGGGCGAATGCGGCGTACGCTGGCACACCCTGATCAACGCCCTGACCGGCAGCAGCAAACCCGCCATCGCCCAGGCAGCCGAGGCAGTCATCCACCAGGGTCACACCTCTGGCGCTGATGCCCTGTCCGGATTCATCGCTTCACTTGATAGGAAATGTGCTTTTGCCCCTATCGTCCATCCAGGGTAGAATACCCCGTTGTTGGAAACTCAATAAGAAAAAGAGGGTGGATGTTACAGCAAGTTGCTGTGTTTAATCGAGATTTTGCATGAGTAACCCTGCCGGGTAGATATCGGTCACGGTGCTCATGCCCCGTGGCTTTTTGATTCTACCAAATCGCGCTGCGATCCTGCGGCGCGATCCTGCCGCGCGATTTCTCGGTGAAGCACATCAACTGCGATTTTTGTAGTTGATAAGCCCCCAGAAACGCCTTTCCGCCAGTCACGGGATTTTCCCTGTGGCTGGCTTTTTCGTTTATTGAGGAACAACCATGTATCTCTACAATGACACTGCACCCGACTATGGAATAGTCATCAGAAAAACACGAAACGCATACCTCGTCTGGTCTGGAGAGGAATCCATCCCCTGTACACTCTCCAACCGTTTTCTAAAGGGCCACGACGCCAACGCCGTCGTTGTTGGTGATGAAGTTATCCTGGACGAGATTGACCAGATCACCAGGGTGCTGCCGCGCCATAACCAGTTCTCGCGCCGCACTGCTGGCATCTACGATCATGAGCAGGTTATCGCCGCTAATGTTGATCAGGTTGTGCTGGTCTTTGCCGCCGCCAACCCGAACCCGGCCTGGAACCTCCTTGACCGTTATCTGGTTTCAGCCGAGTCCGCCAAAATCCCGGCCCTGATCTGCCTGACCAAGCTGGATCTGGTTGAAGGTAAATTGCAGGCCGAAGAGATCGAAGCAGTCGCAGCGGAGTATCAGGCCATCGGCTATGACGTGGCACTCACCAGCTCACGCACGGGCCGCAGCCTCAACGACCTGAAAGCCCGGCTGCGTAACCGCCTATCGATCTTCGTTGGCAAGTCGGGAGTCGGCAAGACTTCCCTGCTCAACGCCATCGAAGGCGGCCTGGGCCTGAAAGTCCAATCAATCAGCCAGGCCACCGGCAAGGGACGGCACACCACGTCAGCCTCACAGATGTTCCCGCTCAGTTTTGGCGGGGCAGTCGTTGACACTCCCGGTATCCGCGAGTTCGGTTTGTGGGATGCAGCCGAAGATGACCTGGACTATCTCTTCCCTGAGATGCGCCCCTATCTGGGATGCTGCAAATTCAGGGATTGCCACCATGATGAAGAACCCAGCTGTGCCATACGCGAAGCCGTCATGACCGGGCAGATCAGCCCATACCGTTACCAGAGCTACCTGAAAATGAGGATGGACCCATGAAATCACAATTCACCACCCGACGCATCTACACCCGTCCGGGCAGAATAGACACCACATTTGACGATTTTATCTGCCGCCACTGTGGAGCCTTCGTTTCTGCCGGGGAAATGCTGTCCGGTGTTCGCAACCGTAATCACTGCCCATACTGCCTATCATCCCGGCACCTGGATCAATTCGAGCCGGGGGATCGACTTTCAGCCTGCAAGGCACGTATGAAGCCGGTCGGCCTGACATTCAAACGAATCACCAAGAAATATGCCGGGCATCAACACGGTGAATTGATGCTCGTACACCTGTGCGAGGGCTGCGGTAAAGTATCGATCAATCGTATCGCCGCAGACGACGATAACATCAGAATCCTGGATATCCTGAAAACCTCGAACAACCTGCATGAGCGGCTCGTTCAGGAGGATGTCTTGCTGCTGGATATAACCCACATCGACCTGGTACAGCAGTGTTTATTCGGGATCGGCCATACGCATAGTTGAGAGTACTATACGTATTTGATTACGTATTTGATAAAGAGAACAGAGGAGGGAATGTGAATCAGGAGACTAAATTAAAAATTGCCGTTGTGGGGGCCAGAACAGTGGGAAGCGTCGTGGGTGGCTTATTGGCACGGCATGCCATGTCCATTTCAAGTTAAGACATGGTGCAATGGGAACCCAGGCCGCCGAGTGTTAAAACACCTGACTATGTGTGATGTGGATTAGCTTCGCTGATTCACCCAAAAACTGGAGAAGTCGGACAATTCCGGGTCTGATTTATCAGACGCATCATTTGTAGCTGCGGAGTTGATTCCGCAGCAGTTCAGGCCAACATTAAACAGCCTCCATTTGGCTCAGCTAAGCCAGACCAGTATACTGACGGGTATTATTCACGCTAACAGATGGGAGTTTGATTAATGAGCGAGCAACGGCGTACCGTGCGAAACATTATTATTTTTGCCGCGCTGGTGATTGCATTGGGTTGGGCCGGTTTTATGATGGCGCGTGGCGGCGGAACCGAAGATTCACGCCAGTTGGGACTGTTATTATTCATCATCGGCCCGGTGGTGGCAATGGTGCTGCTCCGCCTGCTATTTGGCGACGGCTGGAAAGACCTCGGCCTACACCCACATTTTAAGGGTAACCTGATCTGGTATCTCGCCAGCATCCTGATCTACCCCGTAGTGGTCGGTCTGGTCGTCCTGATCGGGGTTGCGGTCGGCGGGATCAATTTTACCGGGCAGACCTTCGGCGCATTTCTCGCAGCAATCGGAGCGTTATTTGTCGGATCGATGGTCAAGAATATCTTCGAGGAGTTCGGCTGGCGCGGTTACCTGACCCCTCGCCTCGATTCGCTCAACATCCGCCCGCTGACCAATCACCTGATCACCGGTCTGATCTGGGGAGTCTGGCATATCCCCTACTGGCTGGCGCTGGTCACCCCGCAAGAAATGTCATCCATAACTTCAAAGAGCTTAGGTTTGTTCATCGTTACATCGATCATCGGAATCATCGCATCATCGATCATCTTCGGCGAGATCAGGCTGGCAACTGGATCGGTCTGGCCCGCCTGGCTCCTGCACAATGTGAACAATGCCGTGATCACCGCCGTAATCACCGGGGGCTTTTTGACCGTCAAGCCTGCCGCCGAATTCTGGTTCACACCGAGTATGGATGGCATCCTGAGCATTATCCTGATCGTGATAGTCGGCATGGCCGCCTATCGCCGCCGCACGAAGAAATAAGCAGTGTCTAAAGCAAACATCCCCACCTGGCTGATCCCCTCCGCCTGGATCACCCTCGCCGCGTCGATTCTCATCCCGCTGGCAGTACTGGTGATCATCCTGTTGGGGTTCACCAACCCCCGGCCAATTGGCGATCTGATCGTCTCGACCGGCTCCGACAATGGCCTGACCCTCACCAACCCGGAACCAGACTCCATCCACGAGATGGCGGTTCCGGGCTTCGAGGCACAAGGCCCCGGCACGGTCGAGATCACCTTCCGCCAGGTCGAAGGGCCAACCGATGCGCTTTACGGCATCTCCTGGAATAGCCGCTATTATGGGATCAACAGCAATGGTTATGCCGGTGTCTGGACCGATGCGGAATACTTCTTCGGCCTGACCCGCTATCCGCACGTTCGCCCATCCGGTGAAGCCAACCGCCTGCGCATCGACTTTGACACCGCCACCCAGACCATCATGCTTAACGATGAACTGGTCACCACCCTCGACACCGGACAGAGTGGACTCCCCGAACACCTGAACCTGTTCGTTGAAACCTTCGATCAGGGCGGAGCCACCATCACCATCGAACAAGTCCAGGTCTGGGCCAAAAACTGATCTAAAACGGTACCCACGCTTCAAACAAATCAATTTTGATACAATTGCCCTACGGCTGTTGAATTTCCTGTTCCGAGTCCGTATGCTTAAGTTTGCTCCACCCCAGCGGTGACTTGTAGTTGTTAGCTTGTAATTGTTAGAAGGTATACGGAGATGGAACTTAATAGCAAAAAAGACATGCTGCTGGCCGGTATGATGTTGTCCATTCTATTGTTAGCAGCAGCCCTGAAGGTATTTGACGTAAAGCCAATCGTACTGCCAA
Organism: Anaerolineae bacterium; assembly: GCA_050288085.1. Classification (GTDB taxonomy): domain Bacteria; phylum Chloroflexota; class Anaerolineae; order Aggregatilineales; family UBA3940; genus JBNKDD01. The sequence goes on along the minus strand of JBNKDD010000162.1, from coordinate 4,994 downwards.
TCCCCGAAGCAAACCGCGATAACCCCAAAGCCTATTACCGGCACGGGAATCAATATCTGTTCAATGATCCGGGATTCGCCATACCCTACTATAACCGCGCCATTGAACTCGACCCCGACTATACAGACGCTTATTATCAACGCTCGCTGGCCTTCAGCCGGGTGGGCAATCAGGAAGCCGCGCTGGACGATCTGAACCGGGCGATTGCCTTAGAGCCGGGCACAGCACAATATTATTTGGGGCGGGCGAACCTCCACCGGGCGATGGGCAACATCGAACTGGCAATCGTGGATTATGATCTCACCCTTGCATTCGATTCAAGCTACGCAGCCGCCTATTATAACCGGGCCAATGCCTACTATGATCTGGGCTGCCGGTCTGAAGCCCTGTCGGATTACGAGCAGTTCCTGGATCATTACCGCCAGGAAGATAATATCTACCGGGTGGTGAAGGAACGCATCACAGAAATCCGCGAATCATCCACCCCGGAATCGCAGGTTACCTGTCAAGTTGGGCCAGACATTAGATTTTAAATAAATGGCCCAACTGTATACGGAACAAGTAAGGTTTTGAGGTCGTTATTCAAAACCATTATCTTGTTCCACTTAAAACGTACTCCCCCTGCAAGCGTGTTTTCCTTTCCCTTCGGTTATCATAAACTTCGCGGCTAAAATGAACTTGGAGCCACGAAGTTTATTCGTGGCGGCTTAAGAAAAATAAGCACAAAACAATTTTGAAGTGATTGCCCTATCCAGATACATTCTGACAATCTCCGCCAGATAAGGTAAACTAACGTCCTGAAACCTCACCATTGAGGAGGAGTAACTTGGTAGACCACAACACAACGCCGGACGGCAATCTTCTAGAGATTAAAGACCTTCGTACCTATTTCTACACCGAAGACGGCGTACTAAAAGCTGTAGATGGCGTTGACCTGGAAGTCAAACAGGGCGAAACATTAGGGATCGTCGGCGAATCAGGGAGTGGCAAAAGCGTAACCTCGCTCTCCGTGATGCGCCTGATTGAAAAACCCGGCAAAATCGTAGAGGGTGAGATCTGGTTTGGGGGGCAGAACCTTCTGGAACTACCCGAAAGCGAGATGATCCACATTCGGGGCAACCGCATCTCAATGATCTTCCAGCAGCCTCAGAGCAGTCTGAACCCGGTTTTCAAAATCGGTGACCAGATCGCCGAAGTGCTGGACATCCACCAATCCCTGGGACGAGACGCCGCCCACGAACGTGCGATTGAACTGCTCCGGTTGGTCGGTATCTCGGAGCCAGAGCGCCGGGTTCAGCAATACCCGCACGAAATGTCGGGTGGTATGGCCCAGCGTGTCATGATCGCGATGGCGCTCGCCTGCCTCCCCGAACTGCTGATCGCAGACGAACCGACCACCGCCCTTGACGTGACCATCCAGGCCCAGATCCTCGACCTGATGCGCGAACTCCGCGAGAAGATGGAAGTCGCTACCATCCTGATCACCCATGATATGGGCGTCGTCGCTGAGATGGCCGACCGGGTCGCGGTGATGTACGGCGGACGCATTCAGGAACAGTCACCCGTCAAGGAGCTATTCGAAAAGCCGCTCCATCCTTATACCGTCGGGTTGTTGGGCTCTATCCCGGTCTTCGGCCAGGTTAAGGAAGAATTAGCCGTGATCCCCGGATCGCCGATCCAACCGGTCAACCTGCCGCCGGGCTGCAAATTCGCGCCGCGCTGTCTCGCCCGGACGCGAAACCAGCTCGACATCTGCACTCAGGAAGAACCCCGGCTGATCCCGGCAGGTCCCGACCGGCGGGTGCGTTGTTGGCTTTATCACCCAGATTATCGACCAGAAGGCAAGATCGACCTGGGCTACGCGGTGGTGGAGGAGTAAAACATGGCAGTCTATGAGACAGATATCCTCGTTGAAGTTAAAGACCTGGTTAAATACTTCCCGGTGCGGAGCGGATTACTCCAGCGCGTACAGGGTTGGGTGAGAGCCGTCGATGACGTGAGCTTCTTCATCCGCCAGGGCGAAACCCTGGGCCTGGTCGGTGAGAGCGGCTGCGGGAAAACTACCCTGGGACGCACCATCCTGCGCCTGATCGAACCAACCGATGGGAAGGTCCTATTCGAACATGGCGACGTTGCGCACATGAAGCCCAGACAGCTCAAGCGGGCCCGCCGCCACATGCAGATCATTTTCCAGGACCCGTTTGCATCCCTTGACCCCCGCACACCGATTGGTGACAGCATCTCAGAGGGCCTGGCGATTCACAACATCGGCACCAGAGCAGAGCGTAAAGAAATGGTCGCCGAGGTGCTTGATAGAGTCGGCCTTTTCCCCGAACACGCCAAACGCTTCCCCCACGAGTTTTCCGGCGGGCAGCGTCAGCGTATCGGGATTGCCCGTGCCCTGATCTTGCAGCCTAAGTTCATCGTCTGCGATGAGCCGGTTTCCGCGCTGGATGTCTCGATCCAGTCCCAGGTCTTAAACCTTCTGCGCCAGCTTCAATCAGAATTCGGCCTGACCTATTTATTCATTGCCCACAACCTGAGCGTCGTCGAACATATCAGCGACCGGGTCGCCGTGATGTACCTGGGTAAGATGGTCGAGTTGGCAAACCGTATTGAGTTGTACGCCAACCCACTCCATCCCTACACCCTGGCCTTGATGAGCGCCATCCCGATCCCTGACCCGACCTTCCAGCGTGAGCGGATTATCCTGAAGGGTGACGTACCCAGCCCGGTGAACCCACCCAAAGGATGCCGGTTCCACCCTCGCTGCCCGGTTGCCATCGACTTATGCGCTCACGTAGAGCCACCCTTCCAGGAAGTTCTGCCGGATCACTGGGTGGCCTGCCACCGGATTTCATAGCATGCAGTTTGGCTGGCGCAAGCCCCAACCCGGCATTATTGTTGGGGGCATAGGACTGCTTATTCTAGGGGGGTGGCTGCTGGCGCTCAATGTGGGCGCACCCCTGGTAAGTTTCTCACGCATCTGGCCCATCTTCCTGGCGATCCTGGGCGCGGCGATGCTGGCCCAATATGCGAGTGAGAAGCGGAAAAGAAGCGGCCTGCTATTTAGTGGTATTCTCACGACTCTGTTGGGCTTATTCCTGTGTATGTTTTCCCTTGAAATCGGGCGGATAACCTGGCCGGAGATGTCACGTTATTGGCCGTTTATCCTGCTCTTTATCGGCAGCGCATTTTTCCTGTTATATCTGGTCGGGGATATGCAAGACCAGGCGCTGCTTCGACCGGTCTATGTGTTTGGGGGTGTGGGTTTATTAGCACTGCCCTTCACGTTGGGAATACTCCGGGGATGGGCCTCCAGCCAGGGTTTACAACTCTGGCCGCTGCTGATCGCTCTGATTATTCTGGCCGTCTTCTTTCAACCACAGCCGCAGGAGTGAGGCACAGGCCGCATGTTAATAGGGATCGACGCAAGCAGAGCCACCATTACACAACGAACCGGCACTGAAGGATACAGCCTGCACATTATTCGCGGGCTGCTTGCCCAGGGATCAGAGCACCGCTTCCGGCTCTACTTCCGGGACACCCCACCGGATGAGCTGTTTCCATGCCAGGACAATATCGAATACCGGGTGATCAAACGCCAGCGCCTCTGGACTCATCGTGGGCTTGGCCCCGCCGTCCGGCGCGAAAAGCCCGATATCCTGTTCGTCCCGGCCCACGTGATCCCCTGGCCGAACGTGGGCGGCGTCCCGTCAGTCGTCACCACCCACGACCTGGGCTACCTCCACTACCCCAGCAAGCACCCCTTTCTTGAACGGCTCCACCTGAACTGGTCAACCCGGCACAGCACCCGGATTGCCCGCCGGGTAATCGCCGTTTCTCAGGCCACCGCATCGGACCTGATCGCCTTGAACGGCGTGCAGGAGAGCAAGATTCGCGTGGTTCATTCCGGCGTTGACGAGACACTGAAGCCGGTCCAGGACCAGAAAAAGATCGCCGAACTGAAGGAACGCCTGAAGATCCCAGGGCCGTACATTTTACACGTCGGCAGTATCCAGGCTCGCAAGAACCTTCAGCGGCTGGTCGATGCATTTGACCAGATCAAAGACGAACACCCGGATATCTCCTTGGTGCTGGCAGGCCGGGCAGGTTGGGGTTACGAGCGCCTGGTCGAGCACATCCAACAGTCGCAAGGAGGGGATCGCGTTATCCTGCCGGGGTACATCCCCGATGATGATCTCCCCACCCTGTACAGCGGCGCACGGGTCTATGCATTCCCCTCACTTTATGAGGGATTTGGTTTCCCGGCCTTAGAAGCGATGGCCTGTAACGCGCCGGTCATTTGCGCCAACACGTCCTCACTGCCAGAACTGGTAAATGACGCCGCGCTGACCGTCGCCCCAACCGACGTAAACGGCCTGGCGGAAGCGCTCCGCCGGGTATTATGCGACCCCGAACTGCGCGAAGATTTGATCAAACGCGGCGCTGAACGGGTCAAATCCTTTACCTGGGAAGCCAGCGCATGGGCTACCATGATAGTTCTAGAGGAAGCGGCAGGCATTCGCCGGTAAATAGTGTATCATAATTGGTAGCGATTCTTGTGGAATAATCAAACTGTAGGGACACGGCATCCCGTGTCCTTGCTAGACACAATGTGAATAAGCAGGGAGGAGTAATCAAATGAGCGGATTTCTATACATCCCATTCTGGCGGACAGGTGGCTGGGAAGAGATCACCTATCGCACCCAACTCTACTTCACACCATTGAGCCGGGAATCGGTGCGGCTGGGAATCTTCCTCTACGAGAACGGGGGTAAACCCTGGGCCGGAAAGAGCTTCCAGATGGAGATCGACCAGCACACCGAGCGGGTCACCACCAATCGAGATGGGATGCTGGATGTGCAGTGCGGCCCCGGCCAGACCGTGCGGATTGAGGTCAACGCAGTTGAACACGAATACGGAACCGGCGAGGTGCACCTGCTCTCAGGCAGCGAACAAATCTTGCTGCTGTCACGCGGCGACCTGGAGAT
>JBNKDD010000161.1:0-12720 GCA_050288085.1 Anaerolineae bacterium | reverse complement strand
TGGTCACACCACCCAGGCGGGGACGGCGGGCGTTCATCAGCATCAGGTACATGTTGAGCTGTGCCCGGTGGCTGATCTCATGTTCGAGCATCGCCACCAAATAGCGCCAGGCCTTGATCGGGATGTTGTTCTCATCCGGGCGGCGGCGGTCTTCGGCCAGGACGGAGTTGGGCAGCGGGCGCAGCAGGTCAAGGGCCTCTTCGGTCTTCTGCTGGAAATATAAAACGGAGGCTTCCCAACTGGTCGCCATCGTTTCGTAATCTTCCACATACCAGTAATTATGGGCAATGACGGTCGCGTACATCAGGTGACCGGCTCCAATCCGGCGGATGATCTCTGCCGGGGTGGGTTCGTTGGCCCAGGGCGACCAATCGTACTTTTCTTCGGGTACGACATCAACAGCCCATTGAGTCTGCCGACGCTGGCTGTGGAACTGTTTGATGAATTCTTCGATATCTGAGATCATGTTGCTTAACCATCACACTAAGTCAGGCCAGATAATAGATAACGGTCCAACTGCATAGGAAATCGTTTCAGCTATTTCCACTTAACAAATCAACCCTGCCGCTTGACGACGATCACACTGACATTATCAGGGGCCTGGGCGATCATCGCCATCTTGATCAGCTTTTCGACGGCGGCCTGCGGGTCTTCGATCTCGGTCAGAACGGTCAGGATTTGAGCATCCGATACCTGCCCCCACAAGCCATCTGAGCACAGCAGCAGGATATCTCCCGGCTGCCAGGCTTCGGTGAACAGGTCAGGGTTGGCATCGAGATGCCGCCCGACCGAACGGGTGATAACATTGCGCCCGGTTACGATCTCGGCTTCTTCTTCGGTCAGTTCGCCCCGACGAACCTGCTCGGCAACCAGCGAGTGATCCTGCGTGATCTGGCGGATATCTTCACCGCGGATCAGATAGGCGCGGCTGTCACCTACGTTCAGGGCATAGATCATTTCTGGGGTGGCCGTCGCCGCTACGACCGTAGTCCCCATACCCTTCATTTTAGGTGATCGTGCGCTCTGGGCCAAGACCGCATCATTGGCAGCAGTTAACGCATCTTTAAGCGCCTGGCCGGGCCGGGTCTTGTTACTCTTCCGGCTGAAGACATCGCCCATAGTCTGGGCTGCGATCCGGCTGGCAACTTCACCGCCCTGATGCCCGCCCATCCCATCAGCAACAATGAACAAATACAACCCGCTCCGGTTAAAAAGGCCGGTGGACGGGGCGAATACACCCAGAGAGTCTTGATTTGATTGGCGCACCCGTCCCCGGTGCGTTGCATATCCTACGTTGAGGTGCATAGTTTTTATACCTACCTAGCAACAGGGGCATGACGTGCCGGACATGCCCCTGCGTTATTTATCCAGGAGTCAGTTTGCCTGCTCAATCGATCCCTATTGTCCGGTCGTCCTCGTCATCTGTCTCCATGATCGTTTCTTCATCGTCTGTTTCCATCACCGTCTCGTCGTCTGCTTCCATAATGGTCTCATCGTCGTCTATTTCAATGGTTCGACTCTGATCCTCATCATCAAACATTTCGATGGTATAAGCGGCGTCATCGTCCATCTCGATGGTGTGAGCGTCGTCATCGTCCATCTCAATGGTACGAGCGTCGTCGTCATCCATCTCGATGGTGTGGGCGTCGTCGTCATCCATCTCAATGGTACGAGCGTCGTCATCATCCATCTCGATAGTTGAGCCATCATCTAAGTCTGCATCAAGCACAGTCTTGGGCAGGTCGTCGAGCGGCTCCGCTTCCAGGTCAGAAGAGGAAAAGTCCATCGTCACATCTTCGGGAGCTGCGACCGGCTGCTTTGCCAAGGCATAGGTCAGGCGAGTAACACCACCCTGATCGCCGCGGATGCTGATCTCGTCACCGTCCTTAAGCAGCACACCATTCTTATCAACCTTCCGACCGTTGACGCAGGTTCCAAAGCGGCTGCCCTCATCGTAGATGCGATAGGTGCTGCCCTCTAATACGAGTTTAGCGTGGTTGCGCGAGATGATACCATCGGGGACGATCACATCGCTCTCGGTGCTGCGGCCAAGTCGGACTCCATTTTCAGACAGGTCAAAACGCCGCCCGACCGGGAGCGACAGGCTCTCGGCAATGATCAGCGTGGCGATGGCATCCGCCGGGATATCAAATCCGGTAACAGGCCCACCACCGCCGATCACAACAACGCCGGAGGCTTTAGAGCGGCTGCGAGCGGCGAGGAAAATAACGGCTCCAACCAGTCCGAGAAGCACCACCCCGGCGACAATGAATACCCAACCGGGCATCGTTTCCATAAAAGACTGTTCTTCCGGCTCCACCTCGGCATTGGCTTGGGCAGGCTGGCCGGGTTCAGCCTGGGCGGGAGCCGCCTCCTGCACGGAGAAATCCAGCTCTGCGACCAGCTCGGTGCCATCGTCAAGGGTGGCAACAGCAACCAGGGTGCGGACACCCGGATCAAGATCAGCGGGGTTGACGGTCACTGAAAAGGGTTCTTCGGTCAGCGCGGCGATCTGTTCGCCATCCAGTTTAAAAATCAGGTTGGTGATGGCTGCCGATCCTGCCGTCGCCCGGATTTCGCGTTCACGGTCGAGGATGGCCCCGTCATCAAGGCCGGTCAGTTTGAGCATCGCTGGTGGAGCGGGCATGATGAAATCATGCAGAGCGGTGCCGGATCCGGCAGTGACAGTGAGCGTTTTCTGGCCACTTGTGGTTTCGGTGCGGTAGGTCAGCGCGTACTGGTTTTTGAGCAAAGCGGACAGGGTATCAAACAGGCCGCCAACATCACCGGCTGCCGGAGCAAACAAGGCATCACCACCGGTGCTGGCGGCAATCTCTTCGAGTTCATCCGGGTTGATGTTGACCGTCCCCACGCCGATGGTGTAGATCGGGACGCGGTTCCGACCTTCATTACCCTGCGCATGTTCGATCACCTCGTCAACGGTGTGCTGACTGCATACCTCACCGGAGGGAGTTTCGTCCACACCATCGGTCAGCAAAAGGACCGCCCGCCGACCGGTCGGTGCACCGGTTGCCAGCGAGACGGCTTCATAAGCTGCATCGTATAGACAGGTTCCAGCCCCGTCAACGGCCTCCAAGCGGCGGATGATCGCCCCGGCAGCATCAATCGAGGTGGAGGGCTTTTGCTCGACCGTCACCGCGTCATTGAAGCTAATCAGGCCAACCTGATCGACCTCGTCCAGATTATCGAGGAAATTGGAGGCGGCCTCGATGACTGCGGTCATTTTGCCATCGGCGGCCATACTGCCGCTGGTATCGATCACCAGGATGACGGTGATGGGTAATTCGGTGATAGAGGCCGAGTCTAATTCAACATCATCACCATCCTGGCTGACGCTGAAATCGCCCACCGAGAGATCGGTGATTGGCTGGCCGTCGGCCCCGGTGACGGTCACAAAGGCGGTTACGTCATAGGCAGCTTCTTCACCTTCGACCGGTGCGGCTTCCACATCATTAACAATGACGGTGATATTATCCTGGGCCGCTACCATCCCTACCCCGACAAAGATAAGGGTGATGGCAAGCCCGATAGCGTGCATCATGCGGCGCTGCATGTATTTTCTCCCCCTGCATGTTGGATGTCTATTATCTGTATTGTACCCGACATTTCCGGTTGGGGAAGGACAGGTTGAAGTTTAGGCGTGGGGCGGGGGATGGGCATCAATACGATGCCGATAAAAAAGAGCCTCTGCGGAATCAATTCCGCAGCTACAAATTATATGTCTGATAAATCAGATCCGGAAAACCCATTCATATTGGGTCAGTCAGCAACACTACCCATATCAATTATTTGAGAGAGTAACCTGACAGGAATCAGAAATAGGGTGCGGTGATGGATCACCTCTATGTTGGAAGGTGTTTGTTACTTCGCAGCTTGTTGACGGCGGCGATCTGGGTACAATGGAACTGTGACCAAAAACACCTCACCTTCATTCACTATTGGAACGGCTACAGCGCAACCGGGCGAGATTGTCACCGGCTGGTTTGAGGCGATCCCGCTGCCCACCGGCGGAACGGACTGCTTCCCGGTAATGATCGCACAGGGGGCCGATCCTGATGGGCCGGTGCTGTGGCTGACAACCGGCATTCACGGCGATGAGCATACCGGACTGATCGTGATCCACAACTTGATCACGCCAGAGCTAGTCGCATCGATGCGGGGAACGCTGATCGCGGTGCTGGCACTCAGCCCGGCAGGGATGCGCCACCGCAGCCGGACGGCGGTCTATCACGGCGGTGATCCAAATCGCGCCTTCCCCCGCCCGGTTCCCCAGACACCCGTATCGAGGGAGAGCCATCCGATCTCCGGGTTGGAAACGGCCTACAAACGACTGTACCGGGTCATTTCCGACAGTCAGCCCGCAGCCTTGCTTGATCTGCACAATGCGGCGATCGGCTCGATTCCGTTCGCATTTCGCGATCCGGTATTTTATGGGAAGCGGCGCAATATGGGTATGACCCGCGTCGAAGCGGAGGCGTTACAGGATCGGGTCGGGGAGATGCTCGATGCGTTCGGGTTTACGATCATCAACGAATTTGTGTCGGATAGCTACATCAGCCGGAACTTACACCGGTCGGTGAGCGGGTCGATCTTGAACGGCCTGAAAATTCCCTCGGCGACGATTGAACTCGGTTCTTGGATGCATATCGATCCGGGGGTGGCCGAGGCGTGCGGCACGGGTATCCGCAACGTGATGCGCTGGGCGGGGATGCTCGACGAGCCGATGGAGGCTATCGACGGGATTCCGGTGGTCAACCCTGGCTATGATGTACGGCGGATCGTTTACCCTTATGCACCCACTGCCGGGATATCCCATCAACTGGTGCGGCCCGGTGAGTTCTTCAAGAAGGGGCAGGCGCTCGCCCGCCTAACAGATGTGTTCGGCAAGCCGGTTGGACGTGACGGGGGACTGCTGCGGGCCAAGCAGGATGGGTTTGTGATCGCATGGCATCACGGGGTAGTGCGGTATCAGGGTGATGCGATCATGATCGTCGCGGTGCGGGATGGGGGGAATCTGGTTGTGCCATTCCCGGAGTGATGGTGATGAGGTAGTTCAAGTCGGTCAATGATAAAGCCGCCACGAATAAACTTCGTGGCTCCACGCCCTGTTAAGTCTATTCACGGCACACAATGTAGTTTGTCCTGGAGAAACAATTGGCTTATAAGAGATGGCTGTATCGTGGTGATCGACCACATGCATTAGCCAAGATACTCAATAGAGGATGGGCGATCATTCACTCCCTGGGAGTAGCCCCTAACTACTTCGTCACGTTAGAAGTGGTGGGACGGCGATCAGGGAAAATAATCAGCTTCCCGCTTGCGATGGTTCTCATGAACGGGGAGCGGTACCTGGTATCGATGTTGGGCAAGGATGCGAACTGGGTGCAAAATATTCAGGCGGCAGGGGGTAAAGCAAGGCTCCGGCATGGGATCAGTGAGCAGGTTATCCTGGAAGAAGTAGCTATCGACCAGAGAGCGCCGATCTTGAAGCGGTATTTAAAACTTGCGCCGGGGGCACGGCCTCATATACCGGTCAGTAAGGATGCCCCGATCTCGGACTTTGAGGCTATCGCGGCGGATTATCCGGTGTTCAGGGTGGTGGTAGATTCTGAAGCATAAAATGCCGGGGGTGGGGGAATGAAAAATATACTGGATGAAGCATTTCCAGATCGTGACAATGATCCATCTAATTATGTGCTCATGCAAAGTATTCCTGATCTTTTCATAATATACTACAAGCCAACCAATAACTATCTACATTCTCATCCGAATAGGGATTTATTTTACAAGATGCGGGATTACCTCTTGTCACAAAATGTGGAGGTTTTTGAGGGAGGTATGCGCGATTTACATGAAAAAATCTGGGGAGGAGAAGATGCAGAGAAAGTCGACGATTCATCCTGAGTTATAATTACCTCGACGAATATCACCGCCGCCCCCCTGCCCCTTGAACACCTATCAAGGAGGTGTAAATGTCTAAAGAATTCCTGGATGATTTCTTCCCAGATCGTGACAATAATCCCTCAAATTATGCGCTTATTCGGACACCGGACAGTGACATTTTAGGATATTATGGGCTTTGTTATAAACCGGAAATGGATAATACAACTCTCATATTAGAGTTGAAAGAAGACCTTGATAAGTTGTTTCAGGTATTTGAGTATTTACTCGCCAACGGTGTAGAAATCATTGAGCCTGAAGATTGCGGAAGAGATCCTATTGACCGAGAGTTCTAATCCACTGGAAGAGCTTGGGGATAGCGATCCTGAAAACTATATTCTTGTGAAAGATGCTTTTTTTGATAGCTACAAGGTTTATTATAGACCGCTAAAGAGAATGGTAGTATTTGTAGACTGTCATGATTTGGAATTACGCATCATTGACTACTTGCTCGCTCATGGTGTCAGGATCGAGGAAGATATAGAAAACCTACCATATGATTAGGCAGATACCTCAAGGGAATTTACATCATACTAGCACTACACGAAAGGAAGCGATTGATTAATGAAAGTATGGGCCTATGTGTTTATCACCACCAAGCAGCCGCGCAAGGTGGTTCAGGCGGTGCGGCAGATCGAGGGGGTGGTCAAAGCCGATGGGTTGTTCGGGTCGCCGGATGTGATCGCCATCGTCGAAGGGGAGAACATCGCATCGATGGATGCGGTGATCGACCGGATCGTTCTGGTGCCAGGGATCGACGGCACGGATTCGAAGGTCGCCCGGTGGATTGATTAGTCGACTATTTTTTATGGGCTACGAGGCTAAAAATGGATGATGATTTCATTAGTCGTTATGCATACCTGTGGACAACCGAAGCCGATGAGCGTATTTTAGTTCCAGCTACAGATAGAAAATGGATAACAGAACCATTTTGGGAATATCTTATTGTCCATACACCAACCGGAAGTTGCCTCATTATTGAAGATGAAGAAGTGCATAGAATGGTGATTAAACACATGCTTGAAGCAGGAGTAAAAGTTGTCGGCAAAGATTATTTCACTTCACAAAAGTGGGAGCGACGCAAACCATAGGTTTGTTCCAGCCGCCCCTATTGATCCGCTTCTGAAGAATGGTATTTGTAAAGAGGATAATATGTGCGCTCATGAGGTTGACGAATTCGGTTATCCTGCTGATCCTGAATTACGAGCGTTGGAATTCCATCTATGCGATCTAGCCGCAGCTTGGAGATCAAGCAAGGATGATCCACAGAGACGAGAGAAACTTATCAAAGATTATCATGCGACAATGGATAAATTGTACTCTCTAGGTTGGGACAGCGAGTTAGATTGGGAATGTTTCCTGCCAAAAGATCTGATGCCTGAGGAGTATGTTCGAAGAAACCCATTTTCTAAACTTACCAATCTTCATTGGTAATAACAGCCCCATATTCAAGGAAGGCGACTAGCCAGTCGCCCCTACCATTGAGTTACTTGTTACAGACCCAGATCACATTTTTGATATCTGGGTCGAATTTGTTATCTCCGATTTCAAACCTTGCTTTTTGTTCTTGACCTGGAGTGTACTCCAGGTTGTAGACTATTGATACCATGGTTCAAAAATACAGTATCCAACGGGTCTCAGATGAGACAGGCTTAAGTATCGATACGTTACGCTACTACGAGCGGATCGGGTTAATTCCCGGCATCGAACGGGCAAACAACGGTCACCGCCGGTACAGCGATTCGGATGTGGAGTGGATTCAGTTTTTGATACAACTCCGTGAAACGGGGATGCCGCTTTCACAAATGAAGCTGTTCGCCGAATTAAGGAAAGGCGGGGATCAAACAGTCAGCCAGCGGCGGGAGATGTTGGAAGCACATCGCCACAATCTTGAAGAGCAGGTCGAGAAGATCAGGCGGTTCATGGTGGTGATCGACGCGAAGATTGCCCGTCACAAACGGTTTGAACAAGAAAATAAGGCTCATATCCAGTAGGCCGCCACGAATAAACTTCGCGGCTCCCCGGCTTTGAACAAAGTCCACCTGTACTGAACATGAGCCGAGCCAAAAATAAAAATCAATGATAGGGGATAACGTGAATACAACATGGCTTGAGCAGATTATTGCGGCGAACGACTCTTTCAGGGCAACTATCCGGCCTGAAAAGCTGCCGGTCGAACGGACGCCGGGGCCAGCGGTGATCACCTGTATGGATCCGAGGGTTAACCTGGAATCGATCGGGGTTCCGGGGTTTACGGCGGAAGGCGAGGGTTCATCGCCGGTGCGAATTATCAGGACGTTGGGCGGCATGGCAGAAAATCGCTCCCTGATTGTGGGGATATTTCTGGCCGGGTTCCGCGAGATTGTGCTGGTGATGCATACAGACTGCGGGTGCTGCCTGGCCTATTCGAAGATCGATACTATTGTTGAGAATATGCACAAACGGCTGCCACCTGAACGATTAGGGCAGTTCAAATCAGAGATCGGGGAGCCGTTTACTGAGCGGCTGCGCAGCTATCTGAAAGCGTTTGAGGATCCGAGAGAGGCGGTCAAGAAGGAGATTGAGTGTATCCGCGAGATGCCATTTATCCCGGATGACCTGGTGATACATGGACTGCTATACGAATTGGCAACGGGGAAGATTGAAGTTGTGGTGGATGGGTATGCGTAACCGCCACCCTCCTTCCGACAAACAGAGTGAAACAAGGGGGCGCAGCATGCTGCGCAAATACCTGGAAAGGATCGAAGAAGGGGATACCAGACCAATCAAGGATGAGCATGCCTGTCCACAATGCGGTTATCTCCAATCCTGGATTGCAAATCGCTATAAACGTTCTTTTTCCAGCATCGTTGTGTCTGGTTGCCTTTTGGCATTGTGTCTGTCTCAAACCATATTTATGATCCGAATTCATGAACAGCTGGGTACGCTCTTCTACGGTGGAGCATCATTGATGCTGGCAGGCATCCTGGTGTGGGCGGTTCGAAGGTATATATAGATTGGGGTACGTGATCCTAACCGCAAGTACTGACTGTGATGGCCGGTTCTTCCAGGAGTTAACTGTCTCATAATTAATCATCATAAACACCGGTTAATTATGATATAATTGCAGTTAGCTCCCAACAAACATGGAATTAATAGCAGCTATAATCATCCATATTTAACGGAAAGGATTTTAGTTATGCGCGTGAGAACTGGCACAACCATTACTTCCAAAGTTGGTATCCCCATAGCGGTGGAAATCCAGTGTGAAGCCTGTGACCATGTCTTCAAATATCCGGTAAAAGTAGAAGCGGCAGGCTCTCACTCTTATGCAACACCCCTTGGTATAGGAGTTGAGGCAGGGAGAGCTAACGCGGAATCTAAAGCGCAGGAGCGTGCAAAGTCAAATCTGGTCAGCAATCTGGAGAGAATCCAGAAAGGGGATACCAAACTGATCAAGGAAGAGTTCCCCTGCCCACAATGCGGCTATTTCCAATCCTGGATGGCAAAGAGACATACCACCTCTCGTTCCAACGTCATCGCAATTGGCATCCTTTTCCTGGCTAGTCTTGTTGTTACCATCCTTGCTGCTCTGGAACCGCCAAATGGTCTCTTTTGCGCTCCAGTAACATTGGTTCTGGCTGTTATCCTGGTGTGGTTTATCATCAAATACGCCCGTAACGTCAACAAGCAGTGGTTTATTGACAGGGGCAAAAACCCAAAGACGGATACCCCACCTGCACGAGCTCCAATCAATGTTTATCTCATTGAGCCATCAAAGAGATAGGCCACTTCCCAAATTATCACGATCCTATAGTAGTAGCGCAGCATGCAGCGCCTGGATAGCTGCCTGGTCTTTCCTCGCCGGTCTTCGCAGAGACGGAGGAAAGACTTTGAACTGTTGAGGTAACTTTCACATGGAGAACCAGCACACAGATTCACAGGCTTCCTGGGGGAAGGCACTCCTTATCCTTGGTGCATTGCCGTCCGGCCTTCTTTGCCTGGGGGCGATCCTTTTAGGCTTGATTGGGCTGATCAGGGGATTGAGCCCGATTTCAGGTATCGACCTGGGAGCTGCTTTCGGCTGGGCCTTTGCTATCGTACTGCTGCCGTCCGGGTTGTTGATCATGCTCCTGCTGATCCTCTCCCGCCTGAACCGGCGCATCCCCGCCATTATCGGATCGGCAGGCAACCTGCTAATAGCCTACATCGGCCTGATCATCCTGCTGCTAAGCGACCTCCAGAACCGGATAGACACAGCTCCTCAATTTGCTTTCTTCAGCGCCATCTTTCTGATCACTGCTTTATCGGGATTTATCGGCTGGGCATTGAAGGGGCTGATCGGCAGGCGGTGGATCATCTTCTCCGGTATCGCGGGTTTGATCCTCGTGATCGGTTTTACGCTGATCGCCGCACTATCCCTGCTGCAACTGAACGCCAGTCGCCAGATATTGGAGGGGCACACAGTTTCTGTCCGGGAGGTAGCCTGGTCACCCGATGGTGCTTACCTCGCCTCAGCCGACCGGGATGGCCGCATCATCATCTGGGATACCCATTCGCTCCAACGCGTTGACCGGGACGATCTGTCGGGCAGGGACCTGGCTTGGTCGCCGGACGTGGAAACGCTCGCCGCCTCGCTGGAAGGCAATGTTGTGATCTGGGATGGGCAAACCCGGACACTGCCGGGCACTTTTGATGCCATCCATCACCTGGCCTGGTCGCCCGATGCCACCCGCCTCGCCGCCCTGGTCGACGATCAGACCATCGTGATCTGGGACGTAGAACCCGGCGAGGAGGTCAGCCGTTTAAGCAAGAGATGGTTTACCGTCCTCGGTGCTGCCATCTACTGGTCACCCGACGGGAGAATAATCGCCTACGAGAAGGTCAAAAAGCTCGTGATCCTGTGGGACCCGGACACCGGCCAATGGGAAGAAATCCTGTCAGGTATTGATGATACCAGGGTGCGAGTAGCATCCTGGTCACCTGACCAGACTCGACCGGCTGTCGCTACCTGGGATAACGCCATAACCATCTGGGCTGCGACCGGGGAACCGCCGCTCATACTGGAGGGATATGACAGCGCCGTTAACAATCTGATCTGGTCACCCAACGGCCAGACCATCGCCGCATCGAGTTGGGATAATGTACTTTTCTGGGATGCCACCACCGGCAAACTGACCCGAACCATCAGGAGCCACACCGGGGGAGTCTGGCAGATCGCCTGGTCCCCGGATGGGGAAACACTCGCCACTGCTAACCAGGACGGCACGATCATGTTATGGGCCGTCGGGCCGTTTTGATTCAGAACAAGGCCAAAATGGACTCAAATTGGCAAATCAATTACACTATACCGGTGGACATCATTTTTTTACTTCTCATACCTGGAGGAGAACCTTGCTGCGCAAACCAACCTTGACCGTCATCTCCTTGCTGCTGCTAGCTGTTATGGCTTGTAACATGCCAGGGAGCAGTGTTGATCCTACCATCCTCCCCGAAGGTCAACCTATCCCGGAAGAGGATTTGCCGGGTGGACAGTCGCCCACCCCTGTCCCTGCCGAACCCACCGCCGAATCGGCTCAGGACACAGCCCCGGACACGGCTACGGCCCCGCCCCCCGCCGACCTGTTGAGCTTCGAGAATGAGGTGCTCACGGCGCTGTCGGGCCAGCGTGATTACCAGGCTTTGAAGCAGTTCATGGGCGACCCGTTTGAGATCATGATCTGGCGTGGCAACGGCGAACAGATGACGCCCGATGAGGCCATCCAGGCGTTTCAATCTGCCTTCCTGCCCCCGGATAATATCTTTAACTATGACTTGAACGCAGACATCGCCGCCAAGCTTGGAACCGATCCCTATGAATTTTATCAGGGGCACATGGTCGGTTTCGCCTTTACGCAGGGCTGGGGTGATGATGGCACCGCCCAGGCAATTATGGCATTCGGGCAGCGGGCGGGTGGTGGCTACTCCTGGAATGGTATCCTGCTGTCCTACGACGACTTTGAGCCGCTGCCAACGCCAACGCCGACGCCAACGCTGACACCGACGACGACTGTTGATAATCTAGAGACTTTCCGCACCAAACTGGTCAACGCCTGGATGCCTGGCACCCGTGACCTCAATTTTGTGAAAAGCGTCATGGCCCAGGAGTTCTGGATCGCAGGGACTGCGGCTTATCTCTATGGCCCGCTGACTCCGGCGGAGGCCATTCAGCAGATGACAGAGGATACCACCCTGTCAAACGCCGCCAATGTGGCCTCGGTCGTTTATGATCTGGCCGCGATCCGCGAAGGGATCAACTATGATCCTGCTTTTGCCCAGGGTAATGATAAGCATTATGTCTGGGTCGGGCAGTCGGGCGATGGCGAAAATAATGTCGTGCTGGTGATCGGAAAAGCTAGCGACGGCAGCTATCAGTTATCAGCCGTGCTGTTGGTCCCGGTTGGATACGAGCCATAGGGCAGTTGATCCGCATCGATTGTCTACAGGCAAACTTGCATCAAAAGGCCCCATCATGGTGTGGGGCCTTTTGTTATCCCGAATATTGACAGCACCCACTCAGCTTGCTACACTCTATATATACCCCCCCCAGGGGGGATGGGATAAAAAGGTGAAGCCTATGCCAAAAACTGAGAGAACTAGAGAAGATACCCTCCGCCGCCTGAAAAGCGTGGCCGGTCACTTGAACGGCGTTATCCGCATGGTGGAGGAAGATCAATACTGCATCGACGTGATCAACCAGATCAACGCGGTGCAGGCTGCGCTGAACAAGGTCAGCATCCT
>JBNKDD010000160.1:0-12723 GCA_050288085.1 Anaerolineae bacterium | reverse complement strand
AATTTCGCGGCAGCTTTGAAGCGATTGCCTGGAATTTTTGGAGAACCTGTTATCTATTTTCATATAATGGCAGCGCCTCTTCCAATTCAATCTCTTTTCCTTAAAGCTGAAATTGCTTATACTTAAGTTGTGTGGTAAGTGTGTAAATCGCTGCCCTGGTTGTGTTGAACCTTCTCCTTCCCCAAAACACTTACTACTGTGTCTTTTTTGCAGACACAAAAACTATATACAGATAGTTCTGTCCTATATAAAGGAAATTTGAAGCATATTGTTTGTATAATATGCTCGATTAATATGTTTTCAAGATTAAGCCTTCTTCTTAAATCACAGCCTGTTGAACAGATTGCCGGTGACGACATTGTAGACAGCCTGCCTCTGGCTATCTTGATGCTGGACAGCGATCGCCGGGTCAATTACCTCAACCCGGCTGCCCAAAAATTATGCGGCCTCGACGCCGCTGAAATTATCGGCCAACCGATTAAGAAGATCAGCCCGCCGCTGGCTGAAGCCTTGCAGGGAGCTGCCGATCATAACCAGGCAAGGGTTGAACACCAGGCCGAAAAACAGGGCAAGGTTCGATGCTTTGAGACACAGATTTCTCTATTAGTAGACGACCAGGGAGAAGAAAACGGGTGGCTGCTGGTCGTAAACGATGTCACCGAGCAAAAAGATCAGGCATTAGCACAGGCCAGATTAGAGCGTTTCCTGATTTTATTTGAGCGCTCCCCGGATGCCGTTGTGGTGATCGATCCTCATGACACCGATGTAGACTGGCCGATTATGGATTGTAACCCGGCCTTCTGCCAGATGAACGGTTACGACTATGATGAACTGATCGGCCAATCGATTGATATTGTCCATGAGGATCCGGATAACAAAGAAAATCGCACTGCGTTCCTTAAGCGTCTCCAGCAAGAAGGAACCGTTATGGGAACCATCGTCCATCGCCGAAAGGATGGAACCCCCTACCATGTCCAGTATGTGACCTCCTTGTTTACCGTTGAAGACCGGGAATTAGTGCTCGGCATTGACCGTGATATCACCGAACGTATGCAGGCAGAAGAAGCGCTGATCCAGCAGGCCCGCCAACTTGAGCTAATCAACCAGTTCAGCAGCGAGATCACGGCTGAGTTGTCGCTGGATATTTTATTGCCTAAAGCCGCCGAACTGATCCAGGAGAGCTTCGGCTACCCGCATGTCGGTTTGTTCCTGCTTGACCCTACCCACAAGGAATTGGTGATGGAGGCGCGGGCCGGGTCATATGCGGCGCTCTTCCCATCTGATCACCGGCTTAAACTGGGTGAAGGGATCTCCGGCTGGGTGGCTCAGAACGGTGAGCGGCTGCGGATCGGAGATATACAGTCCGACCCTCGCTACCACAATCCCTTCCCGGAGCAGTTGATCAGATCAGAATTGAGTGTGCCGATCAAGTGGGGGGTTGAGATCATTGGTGTCCTGGATATTCAGAGCGACCAGCTAAATGCTTTTGGCAAGAATGACGTGCTGGTGCTGGAAACCCTGGCCGACCAGCTCGCGACGGCTATTCAGAACGCCGAGCTATTTGAGCAAACTCAGCAAGTGCTCAATGACTTGAGGAAGGCCGAAAAATCGGCCCGGAGTCAGCGCGACCGGGCCCAGCAGTATCTTGATGTAGCTGGGGCGATCATTGTCGCTATAGACCGTAATCAGCAGATTACGTTGATCAATCGGAAGGGCTGCGAAGTCCTGGGATACAAATCGGGGGAACTCATCGGCAAGAGCTGGTTGGACATTGCTGTCCCTGAGTCCGATCGGTCACGGATTAAACAGGGTTTTCAAAAACTGATGGACGGACAAACAGATCTGTCCGCACGGGCTGAAAACGCGATTGTGACCCTCCAGGGCGAAGAGCGGATCATTGAGTGGCAAAATGCTCTCCTACGGGATGATGAGGGAAAGATAACCGGTGTGTTGAGCTCCGGGGTGGATATCACCGAGCGTCAGCGGGCGGAAAAGGCCCTGCGCGAAAGAGAGGAACAATACCGCAGTGTTACCGAGTATAGCCTGATTGGGGTTTACATCTACCAGGATGGTAAATTCCGCTATGTCAATCCGGCCATGGCCGGGTTACTGGGATATCCTCCTGACGAGATTGTTAACCGGTTAGAATCACGGGATATCGTCCACCCTGACGATCTGTCTATTGTTGAAGAAAGTATCCAGCGGCGGGTCGAGGGTAAAACCAGCGTTGAACAATATGATCTCCGGATCAAGCAGAAAACAGGGGAAATCCGTCATTGCGAGGCGCTGGGTCGTGTGGTTACCTATCAGGGACAGCCCGCTATCATTGGTACACTGCTTGATATCACCGAGCGTGTTAAGGCCGAGCAAGCCCTGCGCGAAAGCGAGGAACAATACCGCAGTGTCACCGAGCAAAGCCTGGCCGGGATTTCTATCTACCAGGATGACAAATTTCGTTACGTCAACACGACCTTCGCCAGTATGCTGGGATATTCCCGCGATGAGATTATTGACCGGCTGAGTATTGATGACATTATCCACCCTGACGATCTACCCAAGGTCAGGGAGAGTATGCGGCTGCGGCTTGATGGTAAAACCAATGTCGATCAATACAGATTCCGGGCTAAGCGGAAGTCAGGAGATATTATTCGTTGTGAGGTGCTTGGCCGCCTGGTCACCTATCAGGGACGGCCCGCTGTCATTGGCACATTGCTCGATATCACCGAGCGCATCCGGGCAGAAGAAGCGCTGATCCAGCATGTCGGCCAACTGGAATTGATCAACCAGGTCAGCCGCGAGATCACGGCGGAGTTATCGTTGGATGTCTTGCTAACTAAAGCCGCCGAACTGATCCAGGAGAGCTTCGGTTACCCCCATGTCGGTCTGTTCCTGCTTGATGGCAAACGTGAAGAACTGATGATGAAGGCGCGGGCCGGGTCCTATGCGGCACTGTTCCCACCTGATCACCGGCTAAAAATAAGCGAAGGGATCAATGGCTGGGTGGCGCGAAATGGGGAGCGGCTGCGGATCGGAGATGTGCAGTCCGACCCCCGCTACTACAACCCCTTCCCGGAGCAGTTGATCCGGTCAGAACTGAGTGTGCCGATCAAGTGGGTGGACGAAGTCGTTGGTGTCCTGGATATTCAGAGCGACCAGCTTAACGCCTTTGATAAGAGTGATGTGCTGGTGTTGGAAACCCTGGCCGACCAGCTCGCGACGGCCATTCAGAACGCCGACCTGTTTGACCAGGCACAGCGAATACTCGACGAGTTAATGAAGGCTGAAGAAGCTGTCCGGGGTGAGCGCGACCGGGCCCAGCAGTATCTTGATGTGGCCGGAGTTATCATAGTTGCCCTGGATAAGAATGCCCGAATTACACTGATCAACCGGAGGGGTTGTAAAATCCTGGGCTACGAGTTAGAGGAAATCATCGGGAAGGACTGGTTTGACGTCGCTATTCCTGGACCGAAAAGAGCGCGGGTGACAGCCATCTTTCAACAATTAATGGCCGGGCAGCTTGAACGGGCCAGGCGGGACGAAGATGTGATTGTGACCCGGCAGGGCAAGGAGCGGATCATTGAATGGCAGAATGCTCTCCTGCGGAATGATGAAGGGCAGATCATCGGGACATTAAGCTCTGGGAATGATGTGACCCTGCGGCGAAAGGCCGAAGAACACGAGCGCGAACAGCGTATCCTGGCCGAAGCACTGCGCGATAATGCGGCGATCATTAACAGTACCCTTGACCTGGATAGAGTGCTGGAACGGGTGCTCGATAATGTGATCCGGGTGGTCGCTTATGATGTTGCCGATATTCTCCTGGTTCAGGATGGTATAGCCCGCATCAAGCGGTACAAAGGTTATGAATACTATGCCACAGAAGAGGAGTTGCAAAAGATAGAACTGCCGACCGGCACTACTCCAAATTTGCGTAAGATGAGTGAAACCCAGCAGCCCTATATCATCCCGGATATTTCGGAGACTGACGATTGGATCTATTCCTCAACATATGCCTGGGCACGCGGGTATATCGGTTCCCCGATTATCTTTAATGACGAGATCATTGGCTTCCTCTCAATATACAGCAAGCAGCCTGATGTTTATCAGTCATCTGATGCTGAACGCTTGCAGGCATTTGCTGACCAGGCAGCGATTGCTATTCGGAATGCCCAGATTTTCGAACAGATGAATCATTATGCCGCCGAACTGGAAGATAGCAACGAGAGACTGGCTGCTTACGGGCATACCATTGCCCATGATTTGAAAAACCCGCTGAGTACCCTTTTGATGGGGTTTGAGATTATCATGGGGGAGGGGGAGAATCTTTCTCCCTCCGGGCATAGATTCGCCGGGCGGCTCCAACAATTGGTGAAAACGATGAGCCGCACGATTGACGGCCTGCTGCTCCTCGCTGAACTGCGTGAGGATCAGGGTGAGATCGAACCGGTTGATATGAACATAGTGATGGAAAACGTGTTCGGCCAGCTTTTGAAGCTCATCACGGATCGGGGAGTCCGGTTTGAAATAGACTCCGACCTTCCTGCCGCGATGGGATATACTCCCTGGGTTCAAGAGGTGCTGGCTAATTTGATCAGCAACGCGGTTAAGTACATCGGGCAGGACAATCCCGATCCGCTTATCATCATTCGCGGCAGCATACAGGGTAACATGGTTCGCTACGAGGTGGAGGATAACGGGGTCGGTATCGCACCGGAAGACCAGGAAGATCTGTTTAAAGCCTTTTCCCGTTTCCACAAGACTGAAGCCAGCGGGCACGGCCTGGGGTTATCCATCGTTGAGAGCATCATCCGTAAACTTGATGGTGAGCTTGGCGTTGAGAGCCTCCCCGGTGAAGGCAGCATTTTCTGGTTTACCCTACCTGCTCCGCCAGCCTGATAGCGACTGGCTGGAACCTAACGTAAGGGATAGTTTTATAAATGTACATCATTCGAGAGGCAAACCTGGATGACGCCCAGGCTTTGATCGATTACCTGGTGGAGCTGTCAGAGGAGCCTGATATCACGCTGCCGATGATGCCGGGATCGGTCAAGCTGACCATTGAGCAAGAGCATGCCTATCTGAAAAGCCATCTTGATCCGGAGAATTCTACCTACCTGGTTGCGGAGGCCAGCGGGGAATTGATCGGTACGCTGCATTGTACCGGGCTTAACCTGCCGATCATCGAAGATATGGCGCGGCATGTCGCCGATATGGGGGTATCGGTGCGCGAAGATTGGCGAGGCAAGGGTGTCGGAACTGCCCTGTTTCGCCGGGGCATTGAGTGGGCGCGCGCAGTGGGTACGATTGAGCGGCTTCAACTGGAAGTATTTGCCCACAATCAGATGGCGATCCACATCTATGAGAAGCTCGGTTTTGAAATTGAAGGGCGGCGGCGCAAAGCCTATAAGCGCAACGGGGAATATATCGACAGCCTGACGATGGCGCTGCTGTTGGATTGATCGCGGCTGCGGTGGGTGCAGTATTTTGCACCCGCCCGGATTATCCCCACCTGCGAGAGTATAAATTCCTCCACACATCGATCAGGAAGAAGACACCCAGCGCAAAATTGATGGCGATTACGGAGATCATCAGCAGGCTGTCCTGAGTTAATGGGAATAAGCTCAGGCCATATTTAACTACCCATAAAAATTTCATTTATCTTGCCGGAAGTCGTCAAATGAGACTACCCGGTCACTGAGGCATAAAGATCGCTAGGCTGATCAAGATAAAACCCACCCCGTTATACATATAATGTGTGAGAAACGCAGGCCAGTTATTCTTACTTCGCTGGCTAACATAGGAAATGATCAGGCATACCGGCAGCAATCCTATCCAGTCCCAAAACTTAAAGGCATGGAACAACGTCCACATCACACCGTGGATCATCCAGGTCCATTTACCGTGAGTGAGCTCCTGACGAGGTAGGGTGTAACCACGCCACCACAATTCCTCACCTGCAATGTTGAAAAACAACGTTACAAAATACAGGGGGATGAGCTCGTAACGCCCGGCGATGCTGCCCCCCGCCACCATGTTGAGTACGGCAATATCGGATAGATCAGTGCTGGGGCGGATCATCAACGGCGTGCCTGCCGGGATGGGAATTATGCCAATCTGGATCAGGTATCTTGAAATACCACTGGATAGTCCATACCCCACAAACGCTGCAAGCGTCATACCAATGGCTAACAGAAAGGTTTTCCATGTCAGTTTGGGGTAGCGATACCGCTCACGGAAGGCCGCCCACGTCATCGGGCGGTTTTCGATTTTTGCGTAGGCGACCAGTGCCGCTGCAAACATGAGAGCCAGGACTACTGCCAGGGCGGATAGATAGCTGTGAAGGGGCGGAATCCCCAGTGATTCAAAGAAGGGAATCCCCATGTAGACAACCAGGATGAAGAGCAGAGCTGGTATTCCAAACATCAGACAGGAGACCCAAAACGGCATTGGTTTGATCTCCTGTGCTGTTATGTTTTCCGGTGTAATTTGATTAGCTGTATGTTCCATTCAAGCTCTCCTCAGTTGATTGCCAACAGTGCCTGCTGGCGCTGTGTTAAGTTGATTCTTGGATTCTCATCTTACCCCCCTGATCTTCGCCCGAGCTACAGAACGCCGCTCAGATTTGTTGAAGGGGGGACGAAAGCTTCGGAGGAGCGTAAGTGGGTTATAGCGTAGTCCAAAATCAAGGTTTATACAGCACTACCCAGGTCTGAATCCCCTGAAGTACAAATGTGCCAGCACGTCGATCAGGAAGAAGACACCCAGCGCAAAATTGATGGTGATTACGGAGATCATCAGCAAGCTGTCCAGGTTGGACTCTACCCAATCGATATCACGCGGCGGGCTGCTTGTGGACTTGAGTCCGCTGTCTGCCTCATTGGTGATACCGGCCAGTTCAGGTCGGGGGATGACGACAAATTCCTGCTCGGTTCCGGCCAGCGCCTTGAAGGGATCGCCGTTATTGGGCGGGGGGGATGCCTCCGGGCGGCCCACGTTCACCGCTTCGATGGCGTCTAGCTGGGCCCGGTCGCCCTGGCCGGGTTTGATAGCGGGCGGGTGGGATTGGATGCGGATATAGCGATACAGCCTGCCGTCATCTGCGCCGATGTCGATCCCGATCCCTGACTTGTGGATCAGGTCGTCCGGGTGGATAAACTGGTTGGCGGCCTCGTTTTCGTATCCGGCCAGCGTGCCATTATTGGTCGGATCGTCGTCTCCCCAGATCAACACGGTCACGTAATCTGCATCGAACGGGCCATCAACGCCCTCGACCGGCTCCGGCGCAACTGCCACTTCAACCCAATCCATGTAAACCGTCACCGGGTTCGAGTCGGTATTGAGCCACTCGTGATAATAGAAGTCGATCCCCGGCCCATCGACGATCTGGTAATCCGCCCCCATATCGAGGATCAGGAGCGAACTCTTCTTGACGCCCACGTCGGCAGTCTTGCCGTCCGGCTCGCACAGGCTGTATTCAAAATCATCCACCCCATAAGCGTAGACAATATACTGCGCATAGAAGGGGCAAACCGGCGCGGGTGTTGGCGTGGCGGTGGCCTCGGTCGGGGTTACCGAGGGAGTCGCGGTTGCTGTGCCGGTCGGTGATGGGGTGAGTGTCGGCGTGCTGGATGGCGTTGGCGTCGGGCTGGGCGTGGCTGGCGTTTCGGTATCATCCGGGGTGGGCGTTATGGAGGGTGTCGGCGATGGCGTGACGGTGCTCGTCGGCGAGGGGGTGGGCGATGGCGTGGCGGTCGGTGTCGCAGTTGGTGCGGGCGTGGCGGTGACGATCACCGGGGTGGGCTGCTGGATTCCGGCAGCGATCCGGGTCCATTCGGCCTGGGCTTGAGCCGCCTGTGCAGCAAACGTTTCGGCGGCGGCAGCCTGAGTCCCGGCGGCCTGCGCAATCGCGGCATTGACCGCAGCCTGCTGGGTGTTTTGCTGCGCGGCGGCGACCCGCGCTTCTTCGGCGGCGGTGGCTTGTGCGTGCTGCATCTCTTGCGCGGCGGTGGCCTGCCCGGCGATCACCTGGGCGGTGGCGGTTTGCCCGGCTTCGTATAGTGCTGCGGTGACGGTTTCCAGTGCCGAGGCGCTGGTTCCCGTTAACTCGGCCTCCAGTTCGACCACCCGCCGCGTGGACTCGATCTGGGCATCGAGTACCTGTGAGGTGTTGGTCAGCCAGGCATTGACGGCCTGTTGGGTGAGGGCTACCCGCGTCGCGCCCAGCGCTTCGATGTTGGCAAGCTGCGTTTCGGCAGCAGCCGCTTCCTGCTCCTGTGATTCGAGTGTCTGGTAAGCCACGCTCAACTTCCGCCGGACGACCACCGCGTCTTCGCGGGTGGTTCCATCCGCCAACCTGACTTGCAAGGTATAGGTGCGCTCCTGGCTGGGGCAGACATACTCGTCTCCGGCCAATCCGACCGGCTGCCCGTTCAGGAAAATATCGGCGTTCAGATCGTAGCGGACTCGCCAGCTTAACAGGCTGCAATCGCCATAATCGATCTCACCCGGATCGGCGGTCAGCTTGATGACCGGGTTGATCAGGTTGCTCTCTGAGGCCAGCAGGTAAGTCGTAGTCGAGGTCGCGGCGATGCTGGTCAGCAGTAGGAATTTATAGCCGCGAAATTTATGTGAGCGGACGATGTTTCGTTTGCCAAAGACCAGGAACAGCGCCAGCAGGATCGGGATCAGGAGTGATAGGCCAGAACTGGCAGTGGTCAGGATGTCGTTGACGATTAACGGGTAGTGGATGAAGGTGAAGGCCAGCACCCGTGACTTGACGATTACCAGGGTCAGGCCCAGGAAAGTCAGCGAGATAAAGAAGGTGCGGGAGAAAACATTCCGCAAGATGTAATCGCGGATACCATGCACGATCGGACTGACAAGTGTTCGGATTATGTTATTGGTACGTGACATCGGTATCCCTCAATAAGGGCAACAGTGATCGATCTGGCGGAAAGCTAAGTTGGGCGAGTAACCCAACTGCAATAGGAAATAGCCTTAGCTATTTTTACTTAACACCTAGTATAGCCAAAGCAAGTTTGTCTACAACCGCACAGGTGTTCGTATTTTCGCTTGCTGAGACGGCCCGTAGTTGCATCGTGGGGAGAGTTCCATAATACTTGTGGGGGCAAAACATTATCCTCATTGGGCGGAGTGTAAATCATGGAAGCACAACTAGGCCTGGCCGACGTGGTTGCGACGATCCTGGGATTTCATGTCAGGGAGCTTGTATCGCTGCCAACTATCCAACCCAGTGCAGTAGAAAAAATGAGCCCGGATATGCGGTCGGCCTATTTTATCTGGATCAGGCTTGTTCCGTATATCAAGGATAATCTCTCGCTGGGAACTCGGTTAGAAGCGCTGGCTAACTCACCGGGCGAATCGACCCGGCAGGCGGTGTCAGATGGATTGGAGCCCCTGCTTGAATCTGACTATAAATTAAGGACTGAGATTAGAGATATCATCCGCCAGAGTCCCTATGTTGTGTTGATGGGCGGGCCGGATGCCTTTGGTGCTGCCCCGGCTCATTCGATCCGCTCCCCAAAAACGATGAGCCTGATAGGGATTTTCGCGCTGGTTATGCTCATGTGGTTGGGCTTTTTCATTCCGGCGAGTCCAAATGTTCTCTGGCTTTTTCCGTTTATGTTTGTCATCCAGGGGATTCTGATCGGCAATTATGCCCGGCGGTCTGGCATCAAGCATTACCTCTGGCTGGGCTTTGGTGCGATGCTTCCCGCCAATATCATCTACATATTGTTGGCGCTGGCCGGTTACCGCTGCATCGACGATCTACCTGAAGGGCGTCAGGTTTACTACACGCCGTTTTCTAAAACTGCCATGAAAATCTTGGCGGTGGGGCTGCTGATCCTGCCGGTTGTATCGAGCCTGACCGATCCCAGCTATATGAATCAACTGCTCAGCGATCCGATAGGATGGGCTTTTCTGGCGGCGGTAGTGGTGTCCTATGTGGTGGGCGGCGCGGCGTTGACTATTGGCTTCTGGCAGGATAAGGCGAATACCGGTATCTGGATGGTTCTGGCTGCGACTGCCGCCGGGTGGGCGAGTATGGCTGTCATCGGGGTTTTCTGGCTCATCCCGGCTTTTGTGAAACTTGTTGAGGCTTATGGGTAGTCATCATGTTCAGGCTGCCCAGGAACAACCCGATCCTGACCTATCAGGTGCGCAACGCGCATTGGCCGTCGCTGCGCACCACGCAATTGATTGCCATTGCGCTGACCGTGATCGAGTTGGCCCTGATTATCGCGGCTTTTCAACTCTCTCCAAGAGTCCTGTTTTATGATTTTGTATTCATCCTCCTGGTCGAAGCGCTGTTAGTGGTGATCAGCCCACTGGTCACGGGGGTGGTGGCCCTGAGGGTGACTAAACAGTTCATCACCTCGGAAGCCTACCAGATAGTGCGCCTCAGCCAGCTTGTTGAACACCAGATTATCAAGGGTTTTGTATCTGGAACCCTGTTTCGGATGCGGGCGGTGTGGATGATTGCCGGGGGGTTGTGGCTTCCGTTAATAGTCATCCTGGCTTATGTCAGTCTGACTTTCGATACTTTCCTGGCTTGCGTCGTCATCGGGCCAGGGGCGCTTCCCAATTGCATCCCAGCCCAGCCGCTGCTGTCGCTCATCCTCGCCGCCGGTATTGTTCTGCTCTTCACCGGGAGCCTGGTTGTTCTCGTGATCGTGTGGAACCGGTTGGCGGCGACCCTGGGGGTATGGATGGCTTTTCGTATCCACCACACCGTGAGGGCGCTGACCGTGGTGCTTCTACTGTCAGCGCTTTTTATAGCGTTACAGGCTTACCTGACCTTTGTCGTATTTGCAATACCCTGTGTGGTCTTGATGTTTGCCGGGTTCAATATGTGGTTGGTCAGGGTGGCGAGCTGGGAAGCGGTGCGTGCCTGCGAAGCCCATGCGCGGATGAACGGCATCGAAAGCCTGCTCTCATGAGGGGAAATCATGCTTGAGAATCTTAAAAACAACCCGATCCTGATCCGCCAAATGCGCAATGCTCGTTGGCCTTCACCCCGAACGGCAATGATCATCGCCGCTTTGTTGACATTATCTGGAACTGCTGTTGCACTGATCGGCTTTGTGCTTTCTCCAGATGGCAGCAAACCGTTGTCCATGATGGGGGCTAATATCATCTTCCCCATCGATTCTATGCTGAGGCTGTTTGGTCCCTGGATCGCTGCGGTGGTCGCGGTGGTTGCGACTGTACAGGCGGTCGACTCACAGGCTTATCAGATGATGCGGATCAGTAATCTCTCGGAGGGGGATATTATACTCGGTTATGTGGCTGCCACTGCCTACCGGATGCGGGCACTGTGGATGGCGGTCGGCGGACTGCTTCTCCCCTTAATGGTAGCGATGACCCACTCCGGCGTCAGGGCCGCGATTATGTTCGCTTGCAGCGGCCCGCCTGATTTCTCGGCCTGTACCCCACCCACCTTCCCAGAACTTCTTTTTCCACAAGCTGGATTGGTTGTTATTTCTGCTGCTATCAATGTTGCAGCGTTTATCACCTGGCACTGGTTTGTCATTACGCTTGGTGTGTGGATGGCCTTCCGCCATCGCCAGATTGGTAAAGCTTTAGTCGGTACGCTGATCCGGTGGGGGATAATATTGGCGATCCAGATGGTGATCTCCTGGCTGGCTTTTTTGTTTGTTTTCACCCTTTCCTATGACGTAGCTTACAGTCTCTCTTCGGAGCGATGGCTGCAAATACCGGTCACCCTGATGTTTGCGGTGCTTTACCTGGTACTGGGTAGAGCGAATTTCAGAAAGGCGATCCGCCAGATAGAGAATGAATCGGTATGATCAAATCTCTCAAAAACAACCCGATCCTCGCCTATCAGATGCGCAACGCGGAGTGGCCCCCGCCTCTAACCACATGGTTGATCGCCGCTGCATTGTCGATAGTTGGACTCGGCTTACCACCCTTCATCTGGTACAAGAGCTTTCCTCTCTACGCAATTTTTATTCTGGAGAACATTCTCTTCCAGATTGAAGTAGTGCTGCTATTCGTCGGGCCATTGCTGACAATTGTGGCCGCGACCGTGCAAGCTGCCGACACAGAAGCTTATCAGATGATCCATCTTAGTGAGTTCTCTGAAATCGAGATTGTCCGTGGTTATGCTGCGAGTGCTCTATTCCGGCTGAGGTTATTATGGATGGTAGCCGGAGGAATACAGCTTTCAATGGCCATGACACTGGCTTTAGAGATCATGGACAGCCTATTTGATTTGTTCTTGGTGTTATCTTATGTGCTGCTTTATGCCCTGGTTTTTATCGCATGGAACTATCTGGCCGTTGGGCTCGGCATATGGATGGCCTTCTGGCAGAAACGCATTGATAAAGCGCTGGTCAGAGCAATTCCTTTGCTGGTATTGATCATAGCTTCCGAGACTGTGGCGGTCATAGACGTCTTTAGCAACAATGGGTGGACGTGGCAATTGGTAACCATGATTGTGCTTTTTGCCGGGGTTGATTTGGTATGGGGGTGGTGGGCGCTTACCAAACTGACCACAAAAACATATGAGGAGCATAGCTTATGAGTGGCCATCGAAACGGTTCTCAACCTGACCAGTGACTATGTTCAAGCATTTAAAAGACAACCCGATCCTGATCCACCAGATGCGCAATGCGCGTTGGCCGTCAGTGCGAACAGCGATGTGGATCGCAGTCGGGCTGACATTAGTTGGGACGGTTA
>JBNKDD010000159.1:0-12748 GCA_050288085.1 Anaerolineae bacterium | reverse complement strand
GCCATCGTAACTTTTGCCGCATGCATACGGTGAAGCAAAGCCCCGATCACATGTGAATCTTCTGGATCAAAATCATCATCAGGCCCAAATGGGTTGGCCGGAATCCCGGAAATAAAATTGCAGCCATATTGCGTATAGTAGGCTTGGCATAACTTCATCCCGGAAATCTTCGCTAGAGCATAGGCTTCATTTGTCGGTTCAAGCGGGCCGGTCATTAGAGATTCAACCCGCATCGGTTGTTCGGCAAACTTAGGGTAGCTGCACGAACTGGCAAGATACAATAACTTCTTGACCCCATAAATATGGGCATTCTTAATAACATGGGTGTTGACCAGTAAATTATCCAGCATTAAATCGGCTGGATACCTCTGGTTTGCCGCAATTCCTCCGGTCCGACCAGCAGTTAGAAATACATACTCAGGCCGACGATCAGAAAAAAACTGTTCAACCTGAGTCCCGTCGGTGAGATCAACACTTTCTTCCTGCTCACCAATGATATTGGTATATCCTTCTTGGTCTAACTGTCGTAAGATAGCAGAGCCAATAAGAGTCTGTTCACCTGCTACATAGATTCTTGAATTTTTCTCCAAAGTGGATTCACCTGGAATAGCTAATACTTTTGTAGAGAATCGTAAACCGGTTAAGCAGACGATTCCCTGAACACCATGGGCTGCCTCTTGGAACGGATTCTCTCTTCTTCTTTATACTCCTGCTCATGGTCAAAAAAGATAATCCTGCTCCCCGAAAATTCAAATCGGAAAGGAATATGAAGCATTTTGTCCAGGGTCTTTTTCAATTGTGGGTGGGTATCAGGTGGAGCAAAAAGCAGCATAAATCCCCCGCCTCCGGCACCTGTCAATTTCCCACCAACGGCTCCGACTGCCCGAGCCTCTTCATATAATGTATCAATTTCGGTATTGGTTATTTTGGTGCTAAAACCACGCTTAAGCTGCCAGGCTTCATGCATCAGTTCGCCAAACCCGATAATGTCCTGTTGACCGTTCAACAGGGAAATACCTTCTTCGACCAGTTCACTCATTATGCGTAGTTGTCGTTTATTGGCATCGAAGCCATAACTGCTTGCTATATTTGAGGCTGTACGTTTTATCCCGGTATAAAACAACATCAGGTGCGAGTCTAGCTCATCCATCCGGCTGACCGGTATAGTGATTGGTGTGACAGTGAATTCATCATTAGGGAGAAACGTGACTTTGTTAAACCCACCATAGGCGGCCATGACCTGGTCTTGAGAACCTACAAATTCCTTCAGAATATTCTGTTCAATATGTATACTCTCTTCTGCCAGTTGACGTTTACTCTTCATCTCGCCTTTCAACGCATAGAGTACATGCAAAAGGCCAACTGTAAACGATGAACTCGTCCCCATACCACTTCGAGCGGGCAAATCTCCGTCATGATGAATCTCCACACCCCGGTTAATTTTTAGATAAC
This sequence comes from Anaerolineae bacterium, assembly GCA_050288085.1. Lineage (GTDB taxonomy): Bacteria > Chloroflexota > Anaerolineae > Aggregatilineales > UBA3940 > JBNKDD01. The sequence goes on along the minus strand of JBNKDD010000159.1, from coordinate 11,296 downwards.
GCAAAATCTCCCGAACAACCGGATGGGTAATTTCATCAATAGTGTGGCAATCTTCAGTCTTGGAGTAAACAACGCGGTAGCGATGTTCAAAAAAAGGAGGAAGATAACGGCATGTGAGATAAGCATATTTGTCGATGGTTGTTGCTAAAACGGCCCCACCATGCTGGCGATACCAGTTTGGATAATCGGTTCCGCCACCCAGAAATGACACTCGGTAAGGTGTTCTGCTAATAATCATCGATAGTTTTTTATCCCTTTATTGTTATGAAAAGTGTTAAAGGATTTGATTGCATAGGATGATTATAGCATAACATGTGAAGGGGATATCTGTCCCCTGACCATAGTAGTATCATATAATCTGCGGCATTGATGGGACTCGCCCCTATAATCTTAGGATATGGTACAATTTAATTGAAGTGTTTTGTTGTGGGAAAGAATAAAACCGATGAGCAATACAGATCAAATTGCCAACTGGGAAGTATTGATTGTTGATGATGACCTGGGTACGCGAGAAGTAATTGCCCACACCCTTTCATTTTATGGGGCAACCGTTCACACTGCTAACAATGGATCAGAGGGTCTGGCCCTGCTGGAGAACATTTCTCCAACTATGATCTTACTCGACCTATCCATGCCAGAAATGGATGGCTGGAATATGCTCCGAGAGGTACGCCGTAACCCAACCCTTGAGCACATTCCTATCGTCGTTGTGACTGCACATGCTATGGTTGGCGACCGTGAACGTGTGCTTGCCAGTGGTTTCAACCACTACATCCCCAAACCATTTACCATGCAAACACTGTTGACATCTTTAATCTCATATATTGAATCGGCACGAGCTCCTAGTAAAGACGGCAGCCAAAACACTTAGAGGCTGGCCGCCCCGGCAGTTTTTATTTTTCACATCTTGGTACTCCGATATCTGGGAGTGAACAGGTATGTCTACCAGGCCACCTATCAAACCCCAGGAAGTTGCCGCCACGCTTGGGCAGGCACTCCGCAGCCACGTTGATACAAACCAATTGGGCAAAGTCGTTGACTTACCTTATGGCGTCCAGCGGCGCAAAGCACCGATTCCGCAAGCCGGGGTGTTGTTCGTGAGCAAGGAGAATCTTCAAGGAGATCAGGAATATCTTCTTGATGGGCCGGTTGATTGGGTAGCAGAGGTGATAGCTGCCGACGCCCGCAGCACGGTTGGCGATGCTGTCAAGCTGGCGGAATATGCCTTGACCGGCATTCCTGAATACTGGCTGATCGACCTGAAAAGCCACCTGATCCGGATCTACGTGTTGGACAAGGATGAAACCTATCATCTTGCCAACACCTATCGTTCAGGTCAAACCGCCTGTGCTATAACAATAGATGGTTTTGAGATAGCTGTGGATAGGCTGCTAACCATAACCTGATCTCAACTTAATGGCCTTCCTCACAAGAGAAAGGCCACATTCGTTTTAGAAACACATCTCGAAAATATGCATCACTACTTACTTAACAGCGATAGCCTCGATTTCAACCAGAGCGCCTACCGGCAAACCCTTGACGGCGACGGTTGAGCGAGCCGGAGGATCGCCCTCAAAGAACTCGGCGTAAACCGCGTTCATGTCCTTGAAAGCACCCATATCGGTCAGAAAAACGGTTGTCTTTACAACGTGGCTCAGGTCAATACCAGCCGCTTCCAGAACGGCGCTAAGATTTTGTAATGTCTGCCTGGTTTGTCCCTGAATATCACCCGATGCAAGTTTCCCTGTAGCCGGATCTAACCCAGCCTGTCCGGAACAAAATATCAACTCGCCAACACTGATAGCTTGTGAGTAAGGGCCAACCGCCGCAGGTGCTTGATCCGAATGGACTCTTTTCCGTCCCATAATATCCTCTCCTTATTTGGGTTGAATATTCAGGATTCTAAGGGCTGTGGGTAGGGGCGTCAAATCGAGCCGGTATCTTTTTCCCGTGTAGTTTGTTGCAACCCACCTGGATATACGCCATAGTTATTGAGGTATAAATAAACTGGATGAGGATATACACGTGATTCAATGGTTGATCGATTGGCTGTCGGAAAGTTCTCGACGCCGCAAAGTTATAGTGATTGGGATTGGTATCTTGCTCATTGCAGCGATATATGTCCGGTATCGCTTAACCCGCATAGGAGATGACCCACGCAACGAAGCATTCGCCCGCTGGTGGTCCGGTGATGAGGAAGATCGCCAGGAGCTGATCACCGTTCAACGTGAAGCCTGTCCAGGAGCACCGTTTATCCTGCCATCTGAGGGTTACATCGGCTTATTGTATGGCGACCCGCGCGGCCCCTATTCGGATAGCCGTCGCCACCAGGGGATCGACATCTTCAGCGATGGCGATCCCGGCGAAATCCCTGTATATGCCGCCTATGATGGTTACGTAAGCCGTAGTCCAGGCTGGGTGAGTGCGTTGATCCTCCGTGTACCGGATGACCCATTAACCCCAGGACGGCAAATCTGGTTATATTACACCCACATGGCCCCCGCATCAGGTCAGGGCGATTATATCGAACCGGCCTTCGATCAAGGTGCAAGCGAAGTTTTTGTCGAACAAGGTACGCTGTTGGGATATACCGGCAACTACAGCGGCTCGGCCCGACCGGTCGGGGTGCATCTGCACTTTTCGGTTGTTCTTGATAATGGCTCCGGTTCCTATCGCAACGAATTGGAATTTAATAACACGGTCGATCCATCACGGTATCTGGGAATACCTGTCAACTATGGTTGCGCACCAGCCGTCCCGACTTGCTCACCCAATCCGCTTTGCCTGGATGCAATCCTCAGCGAAGCCGGGGGATAGTTCAGCGGCGCAAGGAGGCCACCAGGCGCTTTGGATTGAGCAGCAGATCGAGCGCATCTGTAATCGAGCCACAAACCAGATCAGCAGATTGAAGAGCTTCGACACTTAAACCTTCGGGTCCCAGAATGGCGATCCCAATAGCGGCGACCTCTAACATAAGGGCATCGTTGCCACCATTCCCCATCGCCACAACATGTTCGGCTTCAAGGGCAATAACGAAATCGGCCTTTTGTTCCCGCTCTCGTCCATGTGCAACACGCGCTGCCGATAAACCCAACTGTTTGTCGATCTCCGCTTGCCTGCCGTGCGTATCAGCGGTGAGCAGGTGAATATCGAGCTGATCGGATAGGAGCTTGAAACGGTCGGCTACCCCATCCAACAAATTGCCGTCCAGAGCCAATGTGCCGTTCACATCAAACACGACATGGTGCAGGGTAAAGTCACCCTTACCGGGTATTGATAATTCTATCAAGATTGTTCCTCCTCAGTGGATACAGCCCGATCAATCATCTACCAGTTCAAATACAGCCTGATCATCCAGGGTGATAATGTATTCAAGCTGCGGATAGCGTTCTAACTCATCCATATCGAAATCTGCCCCGGTATTAACCAGGATATAACGCACACCCCACTCCTGAAGGGCATTGATAGACTCGTCAGATGGGAAGGTTAATAGCTCCGGGTGATCTTCCCGAAAGCGAAAAGGAAAATAGGTGCCATAGCCAAAAATGGTGCGCTTACCATGATACCGGCTGTATAGCATAGATGGGCCGCTTAATGCTTCATCGACTGGGTATTGCATGATACTAAACTGCCCTGGCTGTTCAGCCAACCATAAATCGACCGGTCGCGGTTCAACCGGGTTAAGTTGTATTGATCCACCCCAGGCAGCAAATAACATAATGACCAGTGCACCTACTGCCCCAGCACTCCGCATTCTTGCAGACTTAATGGATGCGATCCAGAGCGACAGGCCCGCTCCGGCCAATAAACTCATACCAAGCATTACGATCACCGAAAAGCGTCCCCAACTCCGTAGACTGCTGGCTATTGGTGTCAGATAACGCAGCCCCAATACCGGCAGAGGGATGCGGGTAGGCAGGCGGCTAATCGATAAAAATGGCCCCAGGCTAAGGACAAACGCCACACCTATAATCCACTTGAGGGCGCGCCATGACTGGTCGTGCAAGTGCCTCCAACCCCATACGCCAAACAATAGGGTTACCCACCCAATGGTGGCTGCAAATTCAAGGGGAGCATCGGGGCCAAACGGCCAGATTAACCGCTGGGCAAATCTACCCCACAGCGGATGCAAGGGATTCGGGATGAGATAATCTATCGGGCTTTCGGCCCAGAATGCTGCATTATCTAGCGGGACAAATGTCCGCCCGGCAGTGTTCAGTTGGAGATAAGGCAGCATGAACGGCACGCACAGCGCCGCGACGATCACACCTGTTATCCCGATACCCAGCCAGGTGCGTGGATCCCGGAACAAAGCAGGAAGATCGCCATAGGCAATTACGTAGACCGGCAGCAGGATTAGCAGCATATAAGCGTAGTACCAGGAAGACAGGGATGCCAGCACAATACCCACAGCCATCATCACAGCATCAGACCACTGCCTTTTTTCAAGCCACCTATCCAACCCTAACACAGACAGGACCAACCACTGCGTTCCGACCAATGGCAGGTGCCCCTCAATACGGATGAGCCGGTAAGCAGAAAAGGCAAAGGCTGCCCCGGCATAAAAAGCGCAAATCAGCCTCACCCAACTGTCAATTTCAGCATCCAATCGTTGAAGCCAGCGTCCCATCAGGCGATAAGTGATCCAACCACTCAGCACACAGGATAACAGAATCACCAGGTTATAGGTTGTCACCTCACCCAGCAGCAGTGTCAGCGGCATCAGGAAGAAAGTATTAACTGGGGTTATTTCCCCCAGGGCTAAAGCATAACCATACGGGTAGTACAGGTCGGGTTGGACAAACGGGGAGATATGCCGTTCAAACAGGGCGTGAGGAACCCACCACATTTTCCAGACATATTCATAGTTGTCACCTGCCATACCAAGAACGTGGGTATTCAAATGAGTGATCAACGGCCAGGTCAACAGTATCGTCAACAGCCCATAACCGCCGATCACCAGCAGATCGTTTGAAATCCTAAACCGTTTTGAAGAAGTCTCCACGTTAACTTACTCCCACGTTTAATAAGTCAACCGGTGGGTTGATAACATCTATGCCTGGAGTAGACTCATCACTCACTAACCGATAAGTTCCTGGAGCAAAACCAACCCTATCAGCCAACCACCGCCAGTTGACGCCGGATAAGCCAACCTGTCCTAGTTCATCCGGGCCGAGCACCCCGACCACATACTGGCCGAGCATTGGAGATTCCAGCATTCCACGTATCAGTGGGGACGCCGTGTACGGACTGATTATGGCAACTTTGTGCTCCTGATCTACCATAGCTTGGAGCACATTCTTCACCCCAGGCCGCCATCCAGAACAATGACACCCCACCTGATAGGGTAGTTCATCCAAGTGAGTTGAGATCGTATCGAGTGAGGGCAGCGGCTGACCGGTCAGCCGGTATAAGGCCCGGATGATCCGCCACCAACCTTCACGCCATTGGGCCAGCGAATCCGCTTCATTCAGGGTGAGATCGGCCCAATAACTCGCCCAATCTTCTACAACCTGTTGGTAAGCCTTTTCCCAGTTATCGGCCTGCCCGCCACAATATTCTGCTAACGCCTTTGCCCAGGCTGCCGGAAGCTGTGCCGCCAGTAGGGGCCGGTCGATCAAAACATCGCTGTGAAAGAAATAGGTGTGCATCCGGTCAGCCTATCCCGACTACGGTCAGGTCACGGGGGTAATTGGTCAGGGATTCTGCGCCATCATCGGTGATCAAAACATCATCCTCAATGCGAACACCGATCTCCCCAGGAATATAGATCCCCGGCTCAACGGTAAATACCATGCCAGGTTCAAGCGGTGTCTGGTTTGATTTATCCACAGATGGTGACTCGTGAGCACCCAAACCCAATCCATGCCCGGTTCTATGTGTGAAATACGCACCAAACCCGGCTTCCTCAATTACCGCGCGGGTGGCCTGATCAACTACCTGGCAGGGCACGCCGGGTTTAGCAGCAGCACGCCCGGCAGCATTAGCCGCTTTGACCGCCTCATACACCTCCCGGAAATGTTCGGGAGGTGACTCACCTACCATAAATGTCCGTGTGATGTCGGATGCATAGCCGCCGCTCGTCGTTCCGAAGTCAATCAGCAGCATCTCCCCGGACCGGATCAGACGGTCGCCGGGTGCTCCATGTGGATCGGCGGCATTTGGCCCGGATTGGACTAGTGGCTCAAATGGAACTGGCCCACCTCCCCGATTTAACTGTGCCATCAGCAGCCGGTTAGCGATCTCTCGCTCGCTTATCCCTGGTTGAATATCCGCAATGACATCGTTTAATGCGGCTTCCGAGATCGCAATGGCAGCGCGTATTTGGGCGATCTCTTCGGCGCTTTTGACTACCCGGAGTTGATCCATCACCGGGTCGGCATTGAGCATAAAAGCGGTTGGGACGTGACGTTGAATCAGTTTCAATTCGACGACACGCATCTGTAGATATTCAACGGCGATCTGCTGGATTTCCGGTAAGGCCATCATCGCCCTACAGAAAGCATCTTGGGGCGATTCGCCATCTTCATAAGTAAATGCCTGGGCTTCGAAGGGTACAGCTCGCTCAAACCTGGAGAGTTCAAGACCTGGCAGGACAAAGGTTGGCGCGCCTTCTGCCGGGAAAAAACCGGCAATGGGACGCTCCATCAGGTGGAAATCCAGGCCGGTCATGTAATGTAAGTTGGGGCCAGGGATCAGTGCAAGGCAGTTGATTTGCCGCTCACGGAGAGCTGCTTGCAGATTCTCTAATTTATCGGACATGATGCGCTCCATTTAAGTCAATCGCCCTGGGTATAAATAACAAAGGGTGCACACATCGGTACACCCAGATAGTATATAAATATTTTCTGTTAGGCCACAATCTGCCAGGCTTTTCAGTTATTTATTCCTCGGCTTGGATCGCGTATAGGCAGTTGAATCTTTCCCGCGCCCGGCTTGCATTGCCCCCGCAACGCGAACCAGCAGCTTGAGCGTACCAAACTCTACCCGGTCACCGCTTCGAATACGATATTTCTGCCCAGGTTGTAGATACATCCCATTGATCCAGGTGCCATTCATACTATCCAGATCGACCAGGCACAGACCTTCGTCTGTGGGTAATAGGATTGCATGGCGGCGGGAGACTCCATGTTCTTGCGCGCTGTGGGCTGTAAGGTCAAGATCAGGCACGGTGCTGTAACCCGGCTCAGAACGCCCGATTACCGTTACATCTTCGATCTCCGCCCCAATCACCTGGGGTTCAGCCGTCAATGTCTGAAGAATGATCTGTTGGGGTTGCAATCCCAACTTGCCCTCCGGCAGCGAACGCAGCGGCCCGGTAGCGGCTTTCGTCCGTGTCACAGAGACTGGTATGTCCTCCTCAACTGAATGTCTGGACACCAATCTCTTTAGCCGGTTTGCAAGCCCTCCTCCTTGAACATCATTCTCGTCATATGTCCCTTTTGATGTCATATTGAAATATCCCTGCGCTTGTGATTTAAAGGCCCTAGTGAAGAGTATACCATGAACCATACAGTACCAAATATTGTGTAACACTTTTGAAACAGAAGGACATAACACATACTACAAACAAACTGCTATAATATGAACAGGATACGATTACTTCTACTTGAAGAGGGACGCAATGCAAAAGTTCTTTAGCTTTCTGGCCGGAATATTTAGTGGTCTTCTTGTCGGGGTGGTGGGTGCGTTATTGATGGCCCCCATGTCCGGTGAAGAATTACGAACCGAAGCGCAGAGTCGCAGTAATAAGCTGGTAGAAGACATCAAAAGTGCCGTCGCAGAAGAACGCCAACGCCTCGAGGAAGAACTCGAAGCTCTTAAACGGGGTGAGATTCAGGTCAACTAACGACCACTCTCTGATGAACACGGTTGATACCGTACCCTGATCTCAGCGGGAGACGCTGCGGCAGGGAAAACCAGCCAATATTATAGAAGATGCAGCAGGGAATGCCCTACATCAAGTGGGGTGTTCCCTGTTGTGCTATTTATGGTATGCGCGTTAATATCGGATACATAGGTCGTTATATGTATGTGACTATAATACTATTGTTTATAACTTATGTGATATGCTAAAGTGTAAATGCTGAAAGGATGGACAATGTGGTCCAGGAAGCAAACAGTCCAACAACCAAAATTATCACGGGACAGCACCGCCGCACCCCCATCGAATGGCGAATAGACCAGATCATCGAGCAAATTCAATCGGAAGGCACAGGGATTGTCTCGGTTGTCTACCTGGATATTGATGGCTTCGGCCAGGTAGAAAAAGATTTTGGGTTTACGCTGGCCGATGCGCTGCTCGAATCGATAGCCAGGCACCTACGAGAGCTAGACGGCCCGGATTTTTCTGAGCGCTACGTGCGAGATTCTTTCTTGATCGTCTATAACAACATGACCCTGGAAGAAGCTTTTCTCTCTTCGGAACAACTCCGCAGCCAATTGTCACAAACCACTTTCCAGGTTACCGCCGAAGAAGACTCGGAAGAAAAACAGGCCAATATTCAGGTCAGCTTCAGCGCCGGGGTTTCGAGTTATCCCGGAGAACCAGAGGGTCGGCAGGGATTGATCCACCTGGCCGAAGAGGCCTCCCGGCGTGCCCTGGCTGCCGGAGGGAGTCGTACCAACTTCGGACGGGCGGTCAACATGACCCCCAAAACCAGCCACTATTCCCCGGATCAGTTGTCCCGGCTGAAAGATTTACGGAACCGCCTGGGACGGTCCGAGGCATCATTATTGCGAGAGGCGCTTGACGATCTGCTGCGCAAATACGACCAGCGTGACATCAGGCGATTTTTTCCCTGGATAAGTTCTTCACGGAAGAAGGACTAAACTAAAGGAGGAATAATGGAGGATGTACCGCCGGAACCGGCATCCCGGCGGGGTTACGCAACTGCTGGTAGTGGTATTGTTTCTGTTAGACCGATGTGAGTCTGTATTGTTAAACAAAGGGTAAGGGGCAAAATGAGTCTACACGTTGAATCGATCTACGAGCCAAATCAGTTACCGACCAATTGTACAATCTGTGGGCGAAGCACCGGGGGGCGCTTCAGTCCACCAGTTCGTCACCTTCTGGTAGATGGCGAAGAAGAGTTGGGTGATGTATGTGAGCGTTGCGCTTATGGCTCGGTTGACCTGTGGCGGGTTGCTTTGAACGAATACTCCGTCCGGCTTGAAACCCAGGCCGCTTTCCTGCGGCACCTGGCCTCCCGGCTCGATGAGGCCGAACCAGCACCGGAGGGCATTGTCGAAGATTTAATCCGCGAAAACATGAAGAATAATCAGAACAACCGGCGGCCCGGCGGTCTACCACCGCGAGGGCCATATAGTTAGCCAGCTTCAGGTGAGAGTCAGAGGCGTCCCGAACTGTCGGTGACGCCTTTTTGTATGAAATTTCCCCGACGCTGCCTTGACTCCCACCCTGAAACCCGGCATACTGATTCTCATCAAGTTGGGCACATAGGGAGCATTACATGAAGCGCGATAAAGATATCGTCCCCATACTGATATCTGCTGTCCTTGCCGTCTTAGGTTTATTAGCCGTTCTGGTGATAGTTGCTCCCAACCTTTTCCCCCTCGATCCAATCACGCCGACTGCCATCCTATCCGACACCTCTACCCCCTCGCCGCATCCGATCATTACCGTCCGCCCGACTTACACCCCGAAGCCACCGACCACGCCCTATCCGACAATAGAGTTTTCTGTACCACCGTCAGGCCCGGCTGACTACAATGGCCCAATTCCGATGGGTGCGATAGCCCGCCTGGGTAAGGGCAACATCAAAACGATGGCGATCACCACTGACAAAAAGTTTCTGATTGTTGGGGGGAACATCGGCCTGTATGCCTACCGGATCGAAGACTTCCAGGAGGTATGGGCCAGCCCGGAGAGTAGTGAAGTGCGCGATATAGCCATAAATCCGGCGGATAACACCCTGGTTACCGGCATGTATGATGGATCAATCGCGGTATGGGACAGTCAAACAGGTGATAGGTTATATACGCTGGCAGATCGCCACGACTACTATATTTCACAGGTTGCCTACAACTCTGCCGGAACCTTGATAGCGTCAACGTCAATCGACTCGATCATCATGATCTGGGATGCTCAAACCGGTGCGTTGATCCAGACGCTTGATCCGGGGCATGAGGGGATCGGAAGAATTGCCTGGCTACCCGGCGAGGATAAGCTCATGATCGGGTCGAGCTACATTACCATCTGGGATGTGGACAATAGCGAATTCACTTTTAACGGCCCAGTATACGACCAGTACCTACAAGGATTTGTGTTTGCCCCCGACGAGATTTTGCTGATCGGGCTGGACAAGGGCGGCTACTCAATCACACTTAGAGAGGCTTATTCCGACGACGTTGTCCATCAACTGGCCGGTTATATCGCGCCAACCATGGGTGGAACAGTTGAGATCAGCGTCAGCCCTGACAACTCCATCCTGGCTATCGGGGGCGGCAATGGCCTGATCACCCTCTGGGATTTGACCACCGGCCAAATGCTATCGGCTTTGTCAGGCCACGTTGATGCGATTGCCTCTGTAGAATTCGGCCAGGACTCGAACACACTCTATTCAAGTGCGGAAGATGGGCAGATCATTGAATGGGATATCCAGACGGGCAAACCGGTACGCACTATTAGAGGCCATTCACCTTTGGTGCGGAGGGTATCCGCTTTGGCCTGGTCACCGGATAGTTCCACGTTAGCCTACGCATACGGGGGAATGCCACACCTCACCTATCCCGACGAGGAATTAGCAGCAGTCTACGATACGGTGCTGCTGTGGGATCGTACCGACCAGACCATTACTGCTTTACCGGCGCAAACGGGTGTGAGCAAAACCTGACAGAGAAAATCAAGCAGCCCGGAACAAATCCCACTGGTGACTCAAATAAGCGGCACGAGCTTTAGCAACTTTACAGGCGCTGACACGGTCTTCAACCCACCGCGCCCCAGCAATTTTGAGGCGTTCAAGCCCTAATTGTTTACAAGCACTCTCCATAATCCCAGAGCCAATGGAATAGCCCATCTGGCGATAAAGCGGGTAATTCATACGAGAACGCTGGTTAGAAAAATAGCGTACAGCTTTTTGAGCAGGGTCGTCATCCACGTTCAAATGAGGACGGATCAAGGTTGAAGCCGCCTCAATCACCTGGTCAATACACCCTTCCCATAAATCGGTGATGGTATGTTCAAGCCATTGAGCTTGTTCAAATTTGGAAACCTTCGCCAATGGAGCCAGTGGGGTGAGATATTCACAAGCATGATACCAATCCACAATCAAGA
>JBNKDD010000158.1:0-12791 GCA_050288085.1 Anaerolineae bacterium | reverse complement strand
TCTTCAATCGTCAGTAGAGGCTTGATCTCTAACATGGTTCCCAGGATGGCCTGCGTCTCTCCGATCAACCCGGCCTGTTGAATATAACTCAGGTCGTCAACATAGTAGACGCTGTAGAGCCGGGGAATGATGCCGCGTGCGACCCGCACAACCTCATCCAGGCTGGCATCGAGTTTAGCCGTCATCGCTACTGCTTCGACTAGATAGCCCAGGCAGGCCGAGTTGATCATTGAGTCGAGGACAATAATATCACATCGTCCCAGGAGACTTTTACGGGCTGTCAAGGCATTCTGGAAGGTGTTGGTGAATTGTTGGGAACTCACCAATACGCAAATCTGGTCGGTTGTTTTGTTGATCTCTCTATAGACGGCTTCAAATGCGCTCACCGGTGGAGCAGTTACGACAGGCTGGTGCTGTCCATGCTTCATACGTTGGAATACGTCTTCCGGTGTAAGATCGATTCCATCCTTATAGGTTCGATTGCCAAATTGGACGTTGAGCGGTACGACAGTGATCCCGAAGTCTTCAATGACATTTGGGTCTTCGAAACACGCTGTGCTGTCGGTGACGATGCTAACCCTTGACACACTATCTCCCTATTCAGCACTCAGAATATAGTAATAATGTGCCTGGCCGCCTTCACGTAATTCGATCTCATGATTGGGCAGGGTTTCCTCAAGGTGTTCGGCCAGTGTCTCTGCATCGCGCGGGCTTACGTCCATCCCATAATAGAGAGTGATCAGTTCCAGGTCGTCTAATCCCATCTCGTTGAGCAATGCAATAGTCGTTGAGGGGATATCGTCACCGGCGACTTTCAACACGTCATTGTGCAGCCCGATGATCTGTCCCTTTTTGACCTTCACATCGTCGATTTTTGCGCTTCGGGTGGCCTTTGTGATCTCCCCTGTCTCGACCATCTGGCTGGCTTCCAGCATGGCTTCTGCCATGTCGTCAAGATCGCCCTGTGGATCAAGAGCCAGCATAGCCGATATGCCCTGTGGGATAGTCCGGGTTGCAATGACTCTGACCTGTTTGCTGTTTGCCAGGCTGGCCGCTTGTTCGGCAGCCATGAAAATGTTCTTATTATTCGGGAGGATGACGATCTTGTCAGTCGGCAGGGAGTTGATCGCCTCGACGATCTGTTCGGTGCTGGGGTTCATAGTCTGCCCCCCGGCGATCACATGGCCTGCACCCAGACTGTAGAAGATGTTCGTCAACCCATCACCGGGGGCGACCGTAATAGTGGCAATGCTGCCTTCTTCGATCTGAGGTGGCTCGAACGTGGGCATCTTCGGGCCTTCGCCGTGTACCACAAATTCCTGGTACTGTTCTTGCATATTCTCGACAACCACGTCAAGCAATACACCTTGATCCGCCCCATAGCCCACCGGTACGCCCGGATTGTGAACATGGACGTGAACCTTGATCAGGTTCTCGTCGCCGACCACCAGGGTTGAATCGCCCATCGCTTCAATGTCGGCGCGGATTTTGACGACATTCAAATCCTGACCCTTGATCAGAAATTGTACATCGTATCCATAGCCCAGTTCGTCTTCTGGAGTCAGGGCGCTTTGAAGTTGAATATCCTGACCCAGTTCGTCTTCCTCGGTGATATCGAGGGATTCCCCGTTCAAATAACGCAGCATGCCTTCCAGGACGTAGGTGAAGCCCATCCCGCCGGAGTCTACTACCCCGGCTTCTGCCAGCACATGCAGCATCTCCGGTGTCCGGCGTACTGCGTCGTGTGCCCGTTCTACCACGCGCTCCAGGATCGCCTTCATCTCGATGTTTTCCTCGGCTGCCAGCGCTGCTTCTTCGGCGGCCTCACGGGCAACTGTCAGCATGGTTCCTTCAACCGGCTCCTGAACGGCCTGGTAAGCCATTCGGGATGCTTCCTCAAACCCTCTGACGAACGACTGGGTATCCAGACGTTCACAATTCTCGATGCCTTTAGCAAATCCCCGCCACAACTGCGAGAGGATCACACCGGAGTTCCCGCGTGCGCCCATCAATGCGCCGTTGTATAGCTTCTGACAGACCCGCCCGGCGTGGGTATCTTCTATGTTCGCTAACTCACGCCATGCACTTCGCATGGTCAACAGCATATTTGTGCCGGTGTCACCATCAGGCACCGGAAAGACATTCAATGCGTTGACCGTTGCGTGATGCTTATCCAGCCAGGCCATACCTGCCTGGGCTATCTTTTTGAGTTCCTGCCCATCGCAGGCGAGTGTGTCTTTTACAGCAGCATCTTGCTCCTGGTCGCTTTTTGAGACCATCGCGACTGCCTCCCTCTACTTTTCTTTGTCTTTATTGTCTGCCATCCGCAAACCCTGAACGTAAATGTTCACCTGACGTACCGGGGTGCCGAGGGCATTCTCTACGTTGAACCGGACAGCATTTATAACACTTCCGGCAACGGAAGAGATGCGCGTTCCGTGCTGGATGATCACATATACGTCGATGATGATTTCACCCTTGTCCAGTTGAACATCAATACCATGATGTGGATCGCGGGTGAGGGTGGCGGCCAGTTCGTCGAAAGCATTCTTGGATGCCATACCGACCACGCCATAGCTGGTCAGTAGGGCCTGGCTGGCAATGGTGGCGACTGCATGTGGTGAGACATAGATGCCGCCAAGGGATTCTTCTGGTTGCTTGCTCATATTTCCTCTAAATGCTCTTGTAAAAATGGTGGGCCTAAGCTATGATCTGGCCCGCATTTCGCGGAAAACGATTTGCTGTTTCCCTGTGATAGTGGATAGTCCACTTTGCAGTTGTTGTAACACAATTCTATAAAAGGTGATACGATCATGGCAGTCTGTGAACTGTGTGGCAAGAAGCCACAATTTGGGCACAACGTCAGTTTCTCTGAGAAAAAGACGAAGCGCCAGTTTAAGCCCAATATTCAAAAAACCAAAATCTGGCGTGATGGTCGTCTGGTGACGGTTAAAGTCTGTGCCAAGTGCTTGAAGACTTTGAGTAAAGACGAAAAGATCGAACTATGAGTGAGGGGCCTTCTGGCCCTTTTCTTTTTTTCTGTTACTTTCCCAGTGCCTTCAAATTAGCGATCGCAGCAGCGACCCCTTCTTGTGCCCTAAAAACTGCACTTCCTGCAACCAGCACATTGGCCCCTGCCTTGATCACTCTTTCTGCCGTCCCTGGCCCTATTCCGCCATCAACGGATAAGTCAGTGTCGGGATTATCCTGATCCAGCAAAGCCCGTACCTGCTCGATTTTATGGATCGAGCGTTCAATAAAAGCCTGCCCCCCGTAACCTGGGTTGACCGTCATAACCAGCATCAGGTCAACGTAGCTGATGATTTCGGTCAGGGCATTGACCGGTGTGCCAGGGTTGATGGCGATCCCGGCTCTTAGTCCCAAATCCAGGATAGTATGGAGGGTCCGATGGATGTGCCGAGGAGCTTCGATATGGACGGTTAACATATCCGCCCCTGCCTCGGCGAAGGTTTCCAGATAGCGGTCTGGATCGCTGATCATCAGATGGACGTCAAGCGGCAGGTTGGTAACCGACCGGACGGCTTCGATGACAGGAACCCCGAAGGTGATATTCGGCGCAAAATGCCCGTCGATCACATCAATATGAATCTGGTCGGCTCCGGCGGCTTCAACTGCCCTGACATCATCACCAAGTTTGGTAAAGTCTGCTGCCAGGATGGATGGTGCAATCTTTAATACTTGTTTCATGGTGCGAAAAGTTTAACATGCGGCAATACCAGACGCAATAATGATCTGATGGTTAAGTTACAGTTGGATAAAAATAAATAATTGGTGTAAAATATCTGTTCGGAATAGACGTTCGGTATTTTATGTGAAACCGGAAAATTAGGATAAGAGTAAGTTTATCTCAATAGTTGAGTTCTGTTTTTTTTGATGGTAGATTTTTCCGGTTTCCGCGCAGTTTTGTGAAAAGCTTTTCGCAAAACACTTAACAAATAAAGGCTTTTCTTCATGAACCACACCGACCGAGTGACCATCTACACTGACGGCGGCGCTGATCCCAATCCGGGGCCGGGTGGCTGGGGTGTTATCCTGATCCACGAGGCAACCCAATCCACCAGGGAATTATCAGGCAGCAATCCCAGCACGACCAACAACCGGATGGAATTGACGGCTGCCATCGAAGCTCTGGCGGCCCTCAAGCGTCCGTGTGCCGTCACCCTGTACACCGATTCGGAATATTTGCGGCGTGGAATCACCGAGTGGATGCCCGGTTGGGCAGCACGAGGTTGGAAGCGTAAAGGCGGCCAGATACAGAATGTTGACCTGTGGCGGCAGCTTTCCGAACAGGCCAACCGCCACGAGGTTGATTGGCAATGGGTCAAAGGCCATGCCGGGATTGATTACAACGAGCGGGCCGACCAGCTCGCTACCGCCGAAATTCGCCGCCATTATGCCGATCAACCCGGAGAGGCCAGCAGTGAAGCCGAAGTGTACCTGGCAGTTTCCTGCCGTAACGGTGAAGGTTGGTGGGGGGCACTGGTTCATTACCAGGATCAAGAACAGTTTATTCATGGTTACGAGGTAGAGACTTCGGCCAATCGTCTGGATATATTGGCAGCTTATGAAGCCTTAAGCGGCCTGCCGGATGGAATCAGCGTGCAGGTCTTCAGCCTATCAGATTATCTACGTAACGGCGCGTCTAAGTGGATCAATGGCTGGCGAAAGCGGGACTGGCGCAAAAAAGATGGTGAGTCAGTCAAACATGCCGAGCTGTGGCAGGCTCTAGACGGCGAAATCCGCTCCCGGCGGGTTAAGTGGCCGTCTACCAAAGACCAGGAAATCTTCGAGTTTGAAGAACTGGGCGAACGGCTGCGCGAAGTTGTCGAGGAGCAGAAGCACCAGGACGACGACGGGTATTTCTACGATGCCTGATCGTTAAGCACCGCCGCTTTTAACTGCCCACACCCCGCATTGATATCGATCCCGCGCCGGACTCGCACCGTTGCCGGGATATTATATGACTCCAAAATGTGCACAAACCGATTTGCCCATCCTTCGGGCGATTTTTTGCCGCGATAGCCGCTGGTCGGGTTGAGGGGGATCAGGTTCACGTGGCAAAACAGGCCCTTCAAGAGGCTGCCCAATGCGTGGGCTTGCTCCGGGGTATCAGTCTCCCCGGCAATTAACGCCCATTCGAAGCTCACCCGACGCCCGGTCTGATCGACGTACTCCCGCACCGAATCGAGCAGCTCGGAGATCGGATAGCGTTGGTTAACCGGCAGCAGTGCTGACCGTTCCTCGTCTGTTGCGGCGTGGAGTGAGATCGCCAGCCTGACCTGTAACTCTTCTTCAGCGAATCGCCGGATGGCCGGAACCAATCCCACGGTGCTGACGGTGACATGCCGCTGCCCGATCCCCAATCCCTCCGGGTCGATGATCCGGCGGACGGCTTCAATCGAGGCATCGTAATTATGGAACGGTTCGCCCATCCCCATCAAGACCACATTGCTTAACCGTTCGTCTTCTGACTCCAGAATCCGTGCTACGTGAATTACCTGCTCGATAATTTCACCCACTGTCAGATTCCGCGCAAATCCCATCTGCCCGGTGGCGCAAAAAACACAGCCCATCGCGCACCCGGCCTGAGTCGAGATGCAGGCTGTCCGCCGGACCCCAGCATATTCCATCAACACGGTTTCGATCAACTGTCCATCCGGCAGGCGGAACAGCGTTTTACGGGTTTCATCGTTCGAAGAGTGAAGTTCTCGTACCGTTTCCAGCCTACTGATCCGGGTTTCGGCGGTTAACTTCTCGCGCAGGGTTTGGGGTAGATTGTGCATCGCATCAAAGTTGCTGGCTTTGTGCCGGTATAACCACTCCCAGACCTGATCGGCCCGATAGCGCGGAACGCCCCACCCGGCGATCTTGTCGGTGAGTTGATCTTTTGATAGGTCGTACAGATTGGTTAATTTAGCCATCGAGCGCTTCTAAGGCTGCTGTTAACTTACTGATGTCGTCGTAAATCATATCCGGTTGATAATCGAAAGTTGCCAGCCGTTCCCGATCGGTTACCCCGGACAACACCAGGATCGTACCTAATCCCAATCGCTGTGCACCGAGGATATCCGTTTCAACCCGGTCGCCGAGCATGGCAGTCGAGGCTTTGTCAGCTTTGAAGGCTTCCATCGCCGCGTCAAAGATCGCTGGTTCCGGTTTGCCGATGTAGTAGGGTGGTCTGCCAACTACCGCCTCTATTGCGGCTACAATACTTCCCGCACCCGGCACGATGCTGTCCGGTGCTGGGAAAGTCCGGTCGGGGTTAGTCGCTACCCAATCTGCCCCACCGAGCACCAGCCGCCCGGCGATCAAAATCTTCTGGTAGTTGATATCAAAGTCCAACCCGCCAACTACCGCCACTACATTATCCGGCTGTTCCTCGCCATCATAAACGATGAATCCGGATTCGCGTAGATGCTTCTTCGCGCCCGCTCCGGCAACCACGTACAGGGCATCTCCAACCTGATACCGTTTGCTCAGGCTGCTGGCTGTAACGCTGGCGCTGGTATAAACCTGGTCTTCCCGCGTCTTGATGCCGAAGCCGCGCAGCTTATCAATATAATCGCCTAATGTGCGGGTGGCATTATTTGTCAAAAGTGCCCAGTCGATCCCGCGTTGATCCAATACATCAAAGAAATGATTCAGGCCGGGCATGGGGACGTTTCCATGCCATAATACGCCGTCACCATCGATCAATAAGGTCTTGAGGTTTGCTAATTTCATATGGTTGATTATAACGCGATGTTGCCGGGGTAGGGGGGGATTGCTATACTAGCGCCCGCTGTCGTTGGGCCATTGTGTTTTAGAATTATCGGCTTGGCCTGACTTTATCTGTACCCATACTATGAAAAACGAGGTTAGTTGGCATGAAGATTTCGGTGATCATGCCGGTTTACAATGAGCGTGAAACGCTCGAAGACATTGTCAACCAGGTTCTTACGGTCAACGTTAGCGATCCCGGCCAGCCGGAGCGGCACATCGACGAGTTGGTGATTGTCGATGATGGCTCGACAGACGGCTCACGCGATATTATGAAACAGTGGGATGATCACCCGGTGATCCGTGTGGTGCTCCACGAGCAAAATGGCGGCAAAGGCAGCGCTGTCCGCACCGGATTTAAGACGGCGACCGGCGATATTTTTATCATTCAGGATGCTGACCTGGAATACGATCCGCGTGACTACAAGGATGTGTTCAGGCCGATTCTTGAGGGTCGGGCCGATGTGGTGTATGGGTCGCGTTTTCTGGGGAAGCCTGCCCGCAAGATGAATTTCAGCCATCGGATCGGCAATTTCTTCCTGACGATGCTGACCAATTTACTTTACAATCTTGACCTGAGCGACATGGAAACCTGTTACAAGGCATTCCGGGCTGATCTGGTGCGGGATATTCCCCTGCATTCCAGGCGATTCGATTTTGAGCCGGAGATCACCGCTAAGGTTGCCAAGCGCGGCTATCGTGTGTACGAAGTCGCTATATCGTACTACGGGCGTGAATTTGAGGAGGGCAAGAAGATCACCTGGCGGGATGGTTTCCCGGCCTTATGGGCCTTGATCAAATACCGCTTTGTCGATTGACCGCTCTTTTACGGATAAAGAGGCGGCTGACCGGTCGCCTCTATTTGCCTGGTGGGTAATCCTGGTAGGGGCCGCACTCAGGATCGCTATCCTGACCGATAACCGGTTCCACCCTGATGAAGCCCTGTTTGCTACTCTGGGCCGCCTGATTATCCAGGGGATCGATCCCCTGTTATCAAACACTCACCTTCTCGTCGATAAACCCCCCTTATTCTATTATCTGCTGGCTGGTGGTATCTCAATGTCCTGGGGGCATGAACTAACCGCCCGGCTGCCTGGATTCTTTACCGGTGTGATCGGTCTGGCTCTGCTGGTACGGTTGTCCTGGCGGCTCTGGCACTCGAAGATCGCCGTTATCCTGGCGGCTTTATCTTTTGCGCTCTCTCCCTTTGCCATCCTTTTTGCCCCGACTGTTTTTGCCGACACGCCGATGATGATGTGGTGGCTGGCCTCGCTGGTGGCCGTCAGTGCCCGTCGATGGGGATGGGCCGGACTGCTGTTTGGATTGGCTTTTGCTACCAAGCAAAATGCGATCTTCCTCCTGCCATTGGTGATCGGCCTGGGGATCGTTCAGAGCGTAGACGGTCATACCGGCTGGCGGCAGATCATAGGATGGTTAGTCCGTTTCCTGTTGGGCCTGGGAATCGTCCTGGCGTTGGTTTTTGTTTGGGATGTGAGCCGCCAACCTGCCGCCAGTTTCTGGACGGCGGGGTTTGATGCTAACAATCCGGGCCGCCTGATCCGCCATAATGAGGTCTGGCCGCGTTTGCTTTCCTGGTTGGGATGGCTGCGATTTTTCGCCGGAGAAATTGGCCCTGCTATTCTCCTTGCGGCGCTGATGTTACTATTGCCACTGCTCGAACTTCGCCATCGCAGGCGAGATCGTGCTTCATCTGTGTCGTTGGTGCTGCTGGCTTATTTGATTGGCTACTTGGCGTTTCACTGGCTGGTAGCTTTCCCGGTGCTGGATCGCTACCTGCTGCCGATGGCGCCGGTGATTGGCTTACTGATCGGTCGAGTAGGGCAAGAGCTGCTAAAGGATAGCCGGGCAAGACAGGTTATCCCCATCGCCGCCATGATCCTGTTAATGGTCTGGCCTGCCTATCAAACCACCCGCAACGCTTACCCGGTTGGCGGTGATCATGGCGCATTTGATGGAATCGATCAGGTGGCGGACTACCTCAGCCAACAGCCAGTCGGGACGATTGTTTACTATCAATCGCTCGGCTGGACGCTCAATTATTACCTGTTTGATGCCTATGTCTACCTGGCTCCGTTTGATTCACCGGCTGCCCTCGAATCCGATCTGGCGACCTTTGGTGATGATCCCGATCAGCCGCCGCGATTCCTGGTACTGCCCGGCTGGGAAAGTCAAACCGAGGTGCTGGATGCCGCTGCCCGGTCAGGATATCAGGTTGTCATTGAGCTTGAAACCCTTGACCGGGCCGGGAACATATCGTTTATTGTCTACCGCCTGCTACGATTGGGTTGACATTACCGGTTCTGTGGTACTGTCAGGGATTTCTTTTTGCAGCCAGATCAGGCCGATGACCAGCCCCAGGGCCATAATTACTGCCCCCGCGAGGTAGGGTAGATTGACCCCCTGGTCAAATAAGTATCCGGCCAATACCGGCCCGGCAATCCGCCCCAGACTCATAAAGGCATTATTTAACCCCATCGCTACCCCCTGACCGGTAGTCGCCCGCCGTGACGTTAATGCCGAGACGGACGGTCGCAGCATAGCGTTGCCGGTGATAAACAGCAGGGTGGTGGCGATCACGCCGGGATAGGTTCGGGCCTGGGTCATGGCAACAAACCCAATAGCACTGACCAGCAGCGAAGCCCGGATAATAAATACTTCGCCCAGTTTGCGAGTCAGAACGCCGGTCAGTGCACCTTGAATGATCGCCGAGGTGATCCCGATAAAGACCAGGATGGTGCTTACGCGTTTTGGCCCATAGTCAAATTTGTTCTGGGCAAACAGGCTGAATACCGTTTCAAACTTGGTTACCCCAAAGCTGACGACAAAGGCCATCAGCAGCAGAATGCCGAGCGGGCCAAACAGGGCTTTCCACATCTCGCCCAGTTGAGGGCCATGCAGCCTGTCCATTTTGGTGCGGGATTCGTCGGGCAGCGATTCCGGTAATAAAACCAGGACCAGAATCAGGGCCAATGTCGATAAACCTGATGCGACGAAGAAAGGCAGTGACAGGTTATATGCTTCCGCTAACCAGCCTCCCAGGCCGGGGCCAAGCACCATCCCAATGCCCATCGCTGCGCCAAGCGTACCCATCCCCCCGCCGCGATCTTCTTTTTCGGTGCTGTCACCGATAAAAGCCATCGCGGTTGGCAGGGTCGCCGATGACAGAATCCCGGCCAGGGCACGGGCCGCGAACAGCATCCACAACTGGTTGGATAGGCCAAATAGCAGTTGGGCAACGGCATTGCCCAATATCCCGATTAGTAATATTGGTTTGCGTCCATACTGGTCAGATAGATCGCCCCAGATGGGCGACATCAAGAACTGCATCAGGGCATAGATCGCCATCAGAAAACCGACGGCCTGCCCGCCTGCGCCGAAACTTTCCACGTAGAATGGCAGGAGCGGGATGATCATCCCAAAGCCCATCATCACAACGACCAGCGTAAAGAACAAAATAATCATGTTGCGGCTGTTAATTTTCATGCTTCCTCTTCCGGTTGGAGTATGGGGGTGACACAGGCCGGTTCGGGATCTTGTTTGAATGCTTGATCCAGGATATCCAACCCCTCAAGGATAGTGCTTAGATCGGCTGCCGGGATGGATTCCAGGGCTGCAATCAGCTTGGATTGAATCTGAGTCTGCATGTCGATCAGGGCGGCTTGCCCTTCTGGGGAGAGAGCGATCACTACTACCCGCCGGTCATGCTCTGCCGGGATGCGTCGAATCCAGCCCCGATCCTCCAGAGTCCTGATCGTGCTGGACATGCTCGGTAAGCTGACTCCGTGCTTCTCAGCGAGTTCGCTCATGTTTTGTTCCTGGTGAGCCAGCATCGCCAGCAGGTGAAAATGTGAAGGGTGTGACATCTGCCGCATCTCAGTCGAGATGGCACGGGTGATCAACGGGACAACCCGCAGCAGTTTATCAGCAACAGTCAAGGATTGATTTACCATAATACTTAGGTCTTTTAACTATTAGGTCACTTAAGTATCTACAATACCTTTCAGTGTGAAAATTGTCAATGGTTTTTTCTTGACTGGATTTGCAATCAGCTAGGCTGTTATCTATCTTACTTATGGAGCGGTTTAGACTGGCTCGACTGATTGTTTTGTGTAGTGGTGTGTTTAACTGCGCGGCTGTAACAAAAAACAACCCCCGACGAGTGGGGGTTGATCTGGAACAGTATGGTACAGTTTGTGCGGCTGTACCCCTAATATTGAACTGCTTTGATGTTAACTGCCTTATTTTCATTATAGGTAATTTGCATTGCAAAAGCATAACAAACGGGCCAAAAATATAAAAAAGTTGTAACAATCAGGTGATGTGGCTCAATGGGCATCTCTCGGTTAAGATCGCGGAAAATCTTTCGCCTGTCTGAAAGGATTCTATGACCCTACAAATGTGGGCGACATTAGCCATTCTGGTAGTGGCTATCGTCCTGTTCATCACTGAGTGGCTGCGCGTCGATATGGTTGCATTAGGTGTCGTTATCTTGCTAATGCTAACCCGTGTGCTGACCGTAGAAGAAGCGTTGGCCGGTTTCTCTAGCTCTGCCGTGTTGACTATAGCGTCTTTGTTTATGGTCGGCGGTGCGGTTTTTCAAACCGGATTGGCGGGTATGATCGCTACCCGCGTTCTCAAGATTGCCGGGCAAAATGAAGTCCGGTTAACGGCGGCGATTATGATCGCGGTGGCGGTGCTGTCCGGTTTCATGAGCGATACCGGTGTGGTCGCGGTGATGCTGCCTGCCATTATCAGTCTGGCTGGCAGTACCCGGATCAGCCCGTCGAAATTGCTGATTCCCCTGGCTTTTGGATCATTGCTTGGCGGTGCATCCACCCTGATCGGTACGCCTCCAAACATTATCGTGACCGATTTGCTCCGTGAAGAGGGTTTAGAGCCGTTTAAGTTCTTCAGCTTCACACCAATGGGCATTCTGCTAATTATTGCCGGAGTTATGTTTATGATTCTGATCGGGCGGCGGCTGCTCCCCGATCATAGGCCCAGCCGGGATGCTCAACCGGTCGAAACCCCGGAGGAACTGATCAACCTGTACCGTTTACCCGACAGCCTGTTTCGGCTCCGGGTGCGTAGAGCGTCGCGGATGGTTGGGCAAACGCTGGCCGATTCTCAACTGGGCCATGACTACGACATCGCTGTGTTGGAAATATGCCGTCCGGTCCAGCCCCGCACAGTGGCTCGCCTGGGTGATCAACGCCTGGTAGTACAGTCCGATAGTACTACCCACATTCGCCCCACGCCGGATGTTATCTTGCAGGTTGATGATGTGTTGATCGTCAAAGGCGAACTCAATGATGTATCAAAGGCGGCGGCTCAGTGGAAGTTGGCGATCCAACCGGCTTCCGTGGATGACCGCCAGGCGTTGGTTACCCACGAACTGGGGATTGTCGAAGTGGTACTGCCTCTCCGTTCATCGTTGATCGGAAAAACGCTGTCCGATTTACACTTCGGATCAACCTACCGGCTGACGGTGTTAGATATCCGGCGCTCCGGCGTGAGCGGAAAGCTCAACCTGAAAGAAACCCCACTTAGCTTTGGTGATATCCTGTTAGTCCAGGGCGAATGGAAAGACATCCTGGCCCTGAACAAACGGCGTCGAGACTTTGTCGTCATGGGTGAAACGGAGATGATGTCCAACCTTCCCAATCCCCGTAAGGCGGCGGTCGCGGCGCTGGTTCTGGTTGGCATGTTGACCCTGATCGTTACTGGACTGGTTCCGGTGACGACCGCCAGTATGGTCGCGGGGTTGGCCGTTGTCCTGACCGGCTGCCTGACCATGGACGAAGCCTACGAATCCATCGATTGGAAAAGCCTGGTGCTGATTGCCGGGATGCTGCCGATGGGCATTGCCATGGAAAAAACGGGCACGGCCCAATTCTTGTCCGAACAGGTGATTGGTCTGGCTGGCTCGTTAGGACCAATTGGCATCATGGTGGGTTTGTTTATGCTTACCACGATACTCACCGCTTTCA
>JBNKDD010000157.1:0-12830 GCA_050288085.1 Anaerolineae bacterium | reverse complement strand
TAGTATAGCGGCGATAAATTGTCAAGGCTGCACGGCAGCTCACCACTAGATTTGTGTATATCAGCCGGTCGGGCCATAATGAAAAGTCAAGATAGACGTACAGTTCGGGGAGGCTCGCATGAATTCAAGATACCAGCTTCGTGCACAAGACATCATGCAGGTGGAGCTAGCCACAATCCTGGATGATGCCACCATCGCTGAGGCAGCGAGGTTAATGCGAGCCGAGGGTGTACGCAGCCTGATCGTCGAACCCCATGATCAAGGCGACCCCCTGGGCATTGTCTCCTTTGCCGATATGGTCAGTAAAGTGATCGCTCAGGGCCTCGATCCCGAAAGAGTGCAGGTTCACCAGGTCATGACCAAACCTGCAATCGTAATCGAACCAACCATGCCGGTTCAATACATCGCCCGCCTGATCGACCGGACGCGGGCCGGTCACATCCCGGTAGTCAAAGATGGCCGGGTATTGGGCATGGTCTCGATGACCGACCTGGTGACCGAGGTAATCATCGACCCCGATTGATGTAGACTTCGTTCCATCCGGTTTTCCCGATCTGGGGGCCGTTTCCAAAAGGAGTACATAGTGTCCGGAATTTTTGAGAGTGTTGGCATCCGAGAAGTAATAATTGTGGCTGGCATCTGCATGGCAGCGTCCCTGGTTGGGGCTATTGCACTGCTGGTTCTGGCCGCCCGGCAGATATCCGAGATCGATATCCCGGAGGATGCCGATTTCTTTGAAACCATGCAGCATTTACCGATCACCGTCCCCCTGGCGCTTGACCTACTCGATATGGCCTTTGATATCTTTGCCGCGCCGATTGCCTGGCTGGTCCTGGAACTACTGGGCCTACAAGCACTTCAATTAATCACCGTGATCGAAGGGGCAATTCCCGGTACCCAATTAGTCCCGACCCTGACCATCGCCTGGGCTATCTCAAAGATGATGAAAAAGCGCCAGACGCAGTCTTATGCCCGATCGGCTCTGGATGACCTTCAGCGCCGCGACCGGTCAACGCGTTACGCCCGGCTGAGCAGCGGCAGCGGCGCATCTCTAGCCGATCAGTACCGGCGGCAGGCGCTGCCAGCACCGGGGTCAAAACCAAGGAGCTTTAGCCTTGACGATAACTTCCTTGATGATGACATTGTTGATGGTGAGCTTCTATCTGAAGAGGAAAAATTTGAGGACGATTTTGAAGATATGATGCCACCGGGCGGTATCCGCGATGAAGAAGAATGGTAGAATGAGCAACCGGTAGCTAACCTGTTGGGTGTGTTGTATTGAGTTGATGGCTGACGACTAAATAGATCAGTCGGCTGCGTTGCGTCCTTTTGCTAACAGGGTGCGTACACGACTGGTCAGTGTATTGGGCAGGTAGGGCTTGGTCAGATAGGCATCAGCGCCTAGATTCAATCCCCTGGTGATCGCATCCGGATCGGCCCGGGCAGAGAGGATCAACACCGGCAGGTGGTCATAATTCGGATTCTGGCGTATCCGGCCCAGGATATCATAGCCATCAACGTCGGGCAGCATCAGGTCGAGGATCAGCATATCGAAGGATTCAGCTTCGAGCAGTTCCAAACCCTCAACGCCCGTTTCGGCAGTTACCGGAGTAGCGCCAATACGGGTCAGCATTTTGCTTAACAAAGCCAGCAAGCCAGGCTCATCGTCAATTACTAATATGCGTGTATCGGCGGGCAGCATGTCGCTCATAGCACGTCGCTCTTTTGGAACCGGTATTAGATGTCAGATGGGGGTGGGACGGGTAAGTCTGCTGCTGGCACGTTCTGGTACTTCTCGCCAACTTCAACCAACATTACCGGGATATCGTCAATGATCGGGTACTTATAACCGGAATCGGCACAAACCAGCCAACATCCATGCATCAACTCAAGCCGACCGGGGTCATCGCCTTTGTCAGTATAATGGACGGCGACCGGGCAGCGTAGAATTTCAAGCAGGTCTTCGTTCATTGATGTTAGACTCCTGGATCATAATCTATTTAGTGTCTATCCATAATGAGTGTTGTGTAGGGGCACTTCGCGATCCATCCCTACAGTGATTTATGGGTAGATAGTTAGTCAAAGACAAAGGTAGTATAGTAGGTGTGGCAACCCGCGTCAAACTTTAATGGCGCAATACGAGAGCAATTGCTTTAAATCCAGGGCTGTGAAGTTTATTCGCGGTGGCATTTATTTCGAAGTGATTTCACTTGGATGTTTTTAGCAGGAGGCGAAAGGTAGGTATCATGACACCTTTATTAATCAGTGCAATAATTCTGGTTCTGGTAGTATCAGCCCTCGCAATCAGTTCCGCAGGCATTCAACGCCAGGTTGTGGAGTGGCAGGGAAGCCCATACCGGGAGGGGATCAAGCGAGTCATATTGGCAAACGAATCGGGCGAAGGCGCTCAGGTTATCGCCCAGGCGCACACACCACCCCCACCACCGCCTGACATCAGCCAGATATCCGGGAAAAGCGCGGCAGCTAAAGGGGCACAGATTGCCGCCCAAACAGAGAAAACCGACTTCGACTCGATGGGGGTCCCTCCGCTTGTCCAGCAAATGACCACCTACCTGTTTGGCGATAACATGTACGACGAGTCCTTCAGCCTGTCTGATACGGACTTCCTCGGCGAAATGGGTATCAGCATTTCCGAAGCCATCGATATGGAAGATGGGAAAAACGTCCTCGCCTTTGAAGTCTGGGTATTCGATGCAGGCAGCATCATGACGCTGAACAAGGTGCTGGTCACCGATATGGCGGCAGAAAACCCGCAGATTATGTCCCGCCAGTCCACCAAAGGGGAAGTGATCGGTATCTCACCCGGTGACTGGATCGACATGGACAGCGGTAATTTGCGGCTGCAAGTGCGTGTAGCCGATATGGCGACCCGGCCCAGCGACCGGCTTCCCGGCATGATCTTTGACCGCCTGACCCTCGAAATGGCAATCTGGAGGAAGGACGGGCAGCCCATCCCCCAGATGTCTGCGCCGCCGGAAGTTAATTCCATCGATACTCAAGAGACACGGCAGCGCGCCGATGCCACCCGCCCATCACTGCCACAGCTCGATATACCCGAAACCATAAAGCAGCGCATCAAGACCGGCTTTCTGATCAACTATGCCCGCCGTTTGTATTTTCGCCAGCCCTTCTTGCTCAAAGTGCGCATCCCCTCCTTTGATCCAAAGGGGCCAGCCGCTAAACGCATCCGGGTGAAAACCGACCACCCCGGTCAGGGTGATGTTGAGTTTGTCCACCAGTGGTATCCCAAGCGGCGCGACGCCGAAAACAGCGCCGATCCAATGCTGCGGGCTGAACTGTTATTTGATCCGGGTGATTTCCAATCTCCATTCACCACATTAACCGGGCGGCTGCTCCCCGACCGTTCGACCGTGTTTGAATTTCCCGTCAAGCCGCTGCGGAACGGAGCCTTATTTATCGTCGTCCGGCTGTATTATCAGGGCACTAAGTGGGTCGCCGAGCGCGAAGTCGAGATGATGGTCACTCAGGATGCAGAAACCGAAGAAGTAACCACGATCACCACCAAGAAGACCGCAGGTGGTTTCCTGGAATACGCTGAATTATTAGCCCACGAGACGCTTTCCATCCGGGTTAAAAGCTTTCTGAACATCAGTACCGCCTGGCTGAACTTCCTGACCGCGTTGGTCGGCCTGGGCCTGATCGCCGGATTCGCGGCCTTAGTCCTCACGCAGGGTTTGCTGATAACCTCGCAGGATACGTTGATCGCCGGAGGAGGCATCCTGCTATCGCTGCTGCTGTTGGTGTCGATCCCCACCTTAATGGGATTAATGAACCGGGCCAGGGTACGCCGCCGCTCACGTTAAACAGACATGAGCTTACCAACTCTCAGGGGCACGACAGGTTAAGCCGTGCCCCTGTTTTTTTAAATGCCCTACCTGCTCGTAAGATTCATTGGAAAGACCCTCTCTTAGACTCACAACGTCAACAACCGCCGCCCGGCGGGTGGATGAATACAGGGTAGGTATGAACAGGCGAGTTGTCATAATAGTGGGGATTCTGGTCGGGTTAGTGATCGTGTTTGGAGTTATCTGGTGGTTAGTCTCACCGCTTTTTCTCACCCGGGTAGTTGATGAGGGATTCCCGGATGCAGCCGAGTTAGCAGCCAACCCCGATCTACTGATGGACATGTCAGAAGAAGAACGTACCCAGGTACAGGACGAAGTCCTGGATACCGCCGCCAGTATGCCAGACAAAGAAATGGCTGAGGATATGCCCGATTCGGCAGAATCCCCGGTTGTGGTTGCGCAGGGCATGTTTATGGACGCCGACTCTTTCCACCAGGGATCAGGAACGGCCACCATCTATCAATTAGCTGATGGCAGTCACGTCCTCCGACTTGAAGATTTCTCGGTAACCAACGGCCCGGATTTACACGTTTTCTTGCTGCAAGGGGACAGCATGGATGGGGCACTCGATCTCGGCTCGATCAAGGGCAATGTCGGCGACCAGAATTATGACATTCCCGCCGGAACGGATGTATCCGTCTTCACCAGCGTTTCCATTTACTGCATGCCTTTCCACGTCACCTTCTCAACAGCTGCCTTCGGGTAATGGCATCTGATTTCTCTGGCAAGAATTATGCGAATTTTAAGGGTGCGGCTTGCCGTGCCCTTGATTATTTCTGGATAGCCCTGTCTCTAAAAAGTGATCCGGCCTGGTTGTTATCTATGATCAGCTGCTTTTCGTATAATAGGGGTATCGATCAACTGGATATTAGGGTCTTTCATGCCAATTCGGATTGTCCTTATTGACGATTCTCAGCTTTATCACACCCTCATCACTGAGCTGCTGAGGAATAATCCAGACATCACATTGGTTGGGCAGGGTTTTCGTGGTGAGGATGCCATCTCAATTTGCCAGATATGCCAGCCAGACATTATCCTGATGGATGTTGTGATGCCTGGAATGGACGGCGCACAGGCCACACAATCCCTGCTTGAATCGTTCCCTGACATCAAAGTTCTGGCCCTTTCCAGTTATCAGGAATATGAACACATCCTGGCGATGCTCAATAGCGGTGCGACCAGTTATCTGGTCAAAAATGCGCTGGTTGATGATTTGGTTGATACCATTTTAATGACCTATCAGGGTAATACGGTACTTTCCCCCTCGGTCAAGAAGACGCTGCTCTCTCCTCCACCACCCGCAAAAACCGATTTTGGCCTCACAGATCGTGAACTGGAAGTGGTTACCCTGATGGGTGATGGACTCAATAATCGTGAAATCGCTGCACAACTGGCGATCGGCCCCCCCACCGTCAGCTTCCACCTCAAAAACATCCTCAGCAAAATGAATCTTCAGACTCGATCAGAACTGCTGGTCGTTGCCGCCAAGCACGACCTTATCTAAATCTTCATTACAGTTTTGTAATCCTATAAAGGTTTATAGGTTCTGTTGACATTTTTGGATGCTATGCTGTTGCTAATCTCTTTCATCATTTTGTCTCTAATCTAATAACCAATTGTTTTTTCTTAATTGATACTGAACATTTGGTAGTGTAAGGAGTGTATATTTAATGGATCACACAGAGCCCAAAGCACGACGTCGATTCTGGTATTCACTGGTCACCCCCCCTGACCATCTAGAAGGCGAGGCTAAACGTCGGGCTACCCAGTTGGCGACGTTGACCCTGGTTTTAATCCCCCTGACTATATTGACCGTGTTTGCCAGTCCTGTGCTCAATATGATCAACGGGAGGCCATACGAACCCCAAGAGCCTGGCTATATCTTAGGTATTCTACTGGTTGTTGCCTCATATATTCTTAGCCGTACCGGGTACTACAAGATCGGATCCTACTTGACGACTTCTGTACCGGTTCTTGCTGTAGGAATTACTTTGCTTGGCGCAAGTGAGCCAGCCAGCGCATCGGTGCTATTCTTCTTGTCTCTTAGCATTGTTTTGTGCAGTTTGCTGCTCGATGCCTGGGATACAATTGCTACGGGTATTGTGGTGGTGATTGCTGTGATTTTCATCTATCTCATGAAGGGCCGTGTAGATGGAGTATTTCCTACTGATGTTATATCCTTTGCCCTCATTACCGCTGGTGTGTTGACGGTTGTAAACCTCAACAAAGAACGAAACCTGAAACAGCTGTCAACAACGAATGAGCAACTGCAATCTGCCCTTTTAAAGGCAGAAGAAGCTGATCGCATGAAGTCTCAATTTCTTGCCAGCATGAGCCACGAATTGCGTACACCGTTGAATGGCATTTTAAACTTCACCAAACTGCTTCGCAAAGGCATTCTGGGACCGGTCAACGACCGGCAATCCAATACCCTCAATGAGGTGGTTGACAGCGGGCAGCACCTTCTGTCATTGATCAACGACGTACTCGATGTCAGCAAGATCCAGAGTAGTATGCTGACCCTTTTCATCGAAGAGGATGTAGACATTTATCCCATCTTGAACACCGGAATCAGCACCACCAAATCCCTGATCGGAGATAAACCGGTTACCCTCGTAGAGGACATCGACGCGAATCTGCCACCGATTCTTTGCGACCGGCGTCGTGTGCAGCAGGTGCTCTTGAATCTCCTCTCCAATGCAGCCAAGTTTACCGATAGGGGAACCATTACTCTATCCGTCAAAAACGAAGGCAGCCAGTTGAGGTTTGCCATCATGGATACCGGGGCAGGTATTCCAGAAGAACAACATGAAACTATTTTTGAACCGTTCATCCAGACGGAAACGGGCATTAAACATTCCGGTGGTACAGGCTTGGGACTGCCCATTGCCAAGAGTTTGATCGAGGAACATGACGGCAAAATCTGGATAGAATCAACATCGGGTGAAGGCTCGGCATTCATGTTTACCCTGCCGGTTGAATCATCGAAACTGCGCGACATATACAAAACGGATATGGAGGCTGTCCATGCCTAGCCTGAACTACTTGTATGTAGAAGACGACCGGTTAAGTCGTGAATTAATGGAAATAATGCTGCGGGATATGATGGGTATCACCAGTTACACCATCTGGGAAGATAGTGAAAACTTCCTTCACCGGTTGGAAAGCCTTACCCCACCGCCAGATGTCATCCTGTTGGACATTCACATGGAACCTATCAATGGCTTCGAGATGCTTAAACTAATCCGCCAACAACCACAATACAGCCACTGCCGGGTTTATGCATTGACTGCCAGTGTGATGAACGAGGAAGTCAACCAGCTCCGCAATGCCGGATTTGATGGCGGGATTGGGAAACCCCTGGATAGCGATACTTTCCCAGAGTTGTTTGAGAGGCTGGAGAGCCAACAGGCTGTTTGGAAGATTACATAGAGGATGCATCATTATGCTATTACAGAATAAACGAATTGTATATATAGAGGACGAAGCACGGAATCGAACAATTGTTGAGATGTTGCTGAAAGCAGAAGGTGCAAAGATCTGGTTTGAGCGTTGGGGTGTTCCCAACCTGTCTGTATCCACCATCATGGCATTCTGGCCGCTGGATCTCATTCTACTTGATCTGATGCTGCCCAACGGTTACACCGGGTACGATGTCTATGCAGAACTGCGCAAGCAGTCCATGCTGGACGATGTGCCGATTGTGATAGTCTCCGCCGCCGATGCTTCGATTGAGATGCCAAAGGCCCGGCGGCTTGGGCTGACCAGTTACCTATCAAAACCGATCGATGCCGATCAGTTCCCCCAGCAAATTAAAGCCATCCTGGATGGTCAGGCTATCTGGTAAATGACTGAAAATGCTTGATTACAACATTTTGAACCAATAGAAATGGAGAGAAAAAAATGACCCATGCTCTTATAATTGACGACAATCAATCGAATGTTAACGTACTGGGGATGCTCCTTCAAAATGAAGGTGTCACGTACTCAGAGGTTCTGCAACCAACCAATGTCACCAGCGTTGTCGAATCTGACAATCCCTTTGATGTGATATTCCTGGATATTGAATTTCCGACCGGCAACGGTTTCACGATCATAGAATATCTGCGGGAAATGGATGTACTCGACCAGGTGCCGATTGTGGCCTACAGTGTTCATGTTAGTGAAATCGAAGTGGCCCGTCGTGCCGGGTTCGATGGTTTCCTCGGCAAGCCGCTAGATGCGGATCGGTTCTCTGATCAACTGCACCGGATTCTGTCAGGTGAGCAAGTCTGGGAGATCATGTCCTGACCATCTCCTACTGTAAATAAGTTAATTCCCGGTGGATTGCCATCACTTTGGATATTATCCCGGCGATGCTTGAACTTCTAGGCAAAACCGGTACGACCGGGGAAACAGCCCGGTTAGCGGTAGCAATAACAGAGGATCCCCGAGCGTTTGACACCTTGATTCAACTCATCCGGTCGGGTGATCCTCTCTTAGCTCATAAAGCGTTCAAAGCGGATGGACTTTTGAAAGTTCTGGCAAAGCTCGGTAACCGGGATATCATTCCGGCCATTGTTCCTTATAAAAAGGATGCCGATCAGCATGTAAGAGACTGGGCAGTAGAAGTCCTTCGCCAACTGAACTTAGAGGCATCTCAATGATCGATTGTTCTCAGTCAGGCAAAGCAAACCAGCCTGTTGAGTGTTCTACACCTTCCAGCACACCACCGCAAACACGCGATGCGGCACGCCGAGCGGATCAGCCGGGAACCGCTCTTCTAACATCCGGCGGTGGGCCTCATCGAACGCTGCGACCTGTTCAGGAGGCAAACTGGCCGCAACCCCGGCGCGGGCGCGGACACTTCCGCTCCACGCTTCGTGAGTGTAGGGAGCCATCACATCGAATGAGAAGGTCTCAATGTTCGTGAATCCGGCCTCGCCTACGTCGCGGGGCCATAGAGGAAGAATGCCGGTTCCGCCCCCCATCTGCCAGTTCGGATTATGAGTCTTAATCAGCGCTTCGGTCGCCTCGACCACGTTACCGGCCAGCGGCAGCCAGTTGAAATAGGCGATCACCAGCCAGCCGCCGGGGATCAGCACCCGGTGAAGCTCACGAGCCGCAGCCGCCCGGTCGAACCAGTGCCAGCATTGACCGGCGCTCACCCCATCGAAGCTGGCAGCAGACAGCCCGGTTTGTTCTGCCTTGCCGACCAGATATGTCACTGCGACCCCGGCCTCCTCATCGAGGCGCTGTGCTTCCGCCATCAACGCCGTTGATGGATCAAGCCCTGTCACCTGACAGCCCCGCCGCGCAAATCCCCGCGCCAGCGTTCCGGTTCCGGTGCCTACATCTAATACACGTTGGCCCGCCAACCCGATCCCGAATCCGCCCAGCCGGTCAAACAGTTCATCCGGGAACCCCGCCCGGTGACGCCCATAATCGCTGGCTGTTTTCCCAAAGTCAATCTTCATGGTAGCTTAATCCCGATCAAGTCTAGCAGAGTAAAATCGAAGCCAATACCGGTATAAGTCTGGAGGAACCAGGGAAGCACCACCGTGAGCAGACAAAAGGCCGTCGGCAGCCCACCCACCACCCCGAAGAACGTAAACAGCGATGTTTCAAGGGTAAAGTTGGAATTTGCAGCACTGACGGCATTCACCCGGAGTGCAATCGTATATGCTCCCCACAGCCCAAACGCGATCAGGTAAATGATCACCAGCCGGTCGGCGGGGATAGTCGCCGCAAAGAACAGCATAAACAGCACCACCACCAACCGTATAATCCGCTGAGTAGTCCCGGCTATGGCCTGAGTATGTAAATGTTGCAGGTAGCCGCCTTCCCCTTTGAAAAACTGCGCAATAGTAAACAGCAGAAAGCTAAACGCCCCTTCCCAGATTAGCGTGGCTGCAAAGATAACCCCCAGCAAAATAAATATGGCGGTCAGTTCAGGCGCACTTAACGTAAAGGGATCGGTCAATTTGCTGATGTTCGGATTATTGACCGTGGTATCCATCCAGGGTGGCATCTCCAACGTGATGAAGGTCAGCAGCACGCTTCCGGCCCAGGCTAGCAGGCTGCCGATCAGGATGTTGACCAGCACCCGTCCAAAGCTCGCCCATTCCCGCTCATAGTCATATTTGATCAGCATCGCCGCCGCGAGCCAGCTTTCGGCCAATACCCGGAGCGAAAGCGGCGGGATCGGCTCTCTGGGATGTAATTCCTCGTCATCTGGCGGAACGATAGTCGATCCCGATCCGTTCACCGGCTCCGGTTCAGCAGCTTGTTTTTCTAACAGTGGGCGTCGCCACGCTTCCTCCGATGACGCTTCTTGTTGTTCTAGTTGTTTCGGGGGCGGGGGTTCTCCCCCCAGCTTGATCAATGCCTGCCGTGCTTTCTCATGTCGCGGGTTGATAGTCAACACATTCTCCAGGCAGACGATCCGATCCTCGTCAGTTTCGACTGCCCCACTCAGCCACAACCAGGCATTCTCATGCAGTTGATCGGCCTCAACCACCTGCATCAATTTTTCGCGCCCGGCGGCCTTATCCCCGGCCCGGATCGCGGCCACTCCTTCTTGATATAGGCGATCAACTTCGGCTGGTTGCATGATCAACCCCCTTTACCCGGCTGCGCCACCCAGTGCAAATATCAATGCAAAGCCAAGGCAGCCAAACACAATACACAGGAAGATCGAAGCGATTAAACCACCCAGAATTAAGGTCAATATCGATTTCCAGATACCAAACTCTTTGTGGACGTAAGAGATCGCAAACACATTGATCGCCAGGGCATAGCCAAAAGCCGCCAGGTTGAGGATGTCCGACAATCCCGGCACAATAGCTGTCACGATCATGGGCAGCAAATTGACAATCTGGAAGGCAACCCGCGCCATCGTCAACGAGTGCAGTGTCTCGATCATCTCCCCACTGCCACCCAACGTCCGTGAAGATGCATGTACGCCAATTCCGACAAACAGGCCGGTCAGCACGGTACTGACCACTGTGACAACCAGATAAATAATACCAGCTGCGCCCATAAGCTGTGACATATTTACACTGGCCTCGCTGAGTAAATCAAACAGTTCGGGATACTGTTCCAAGACAAAGGACTCCAGACTCCCCCCACCCAGCGTAGAAATCAGCAAAGCCTGGAGGATTCCCCCCATAGCCGCAATGATCCCGGTAAACACCAGGTTGACCAGCACCCGATCCCAGGCCGCAACCGGCAGTTCCAATGCGAAAGATCCCTCGGCATTGAACAGCATGGCGGAGAACCAGGCATCGAACAGGTCAAGAATCGAGCGGTTGGCAGGTTCCGCGTCGGCATCTTTAGCCCAGGCCGATGAAGCACCACCGGATCGTGCGCTGGCCGGAAGCGGCGCAGCCTCCGCCCTCGGCTGCTGCCAGGATTCGTTGCTCGGAGAAGAAGATCGTTGGGCTGGCTTATCCTCTTCAAACAACGATTTGGCCAGCGAGCTTTTCTCCTGGATTCGAGCTTCAATCGTATCCAACAGCGATTCAATTTCGGCCTCACCACTGTCCTCAGTCCAATCAGAAGTGGCAGGTTGGGATGCGGTAGGCACCGGCGGATCGGGGATCCGTGCAGTCGGCATAGATTCTTTCGGCGGTGGTGGAGCAGCTGGGGTCGGTGGTGGCGGCGATGGTACAGGCGGAGGAGATTCAGCCGGAGCTGAGGCTGTCGGCGGTGGCGCTGGCGTTTTCCGCCCGGTGAGTTTCTCCAGGCCGCGCTGTGCGTGTTCGTTGTCGGGATTGATGGTCAGCACATTTTCCAGGCAGACGATCCGGTCGTCATCCGACTCGACGGTGGCACTCAACCACAGCCACCCCTGTTCGTGCATTTCATCCAGCTCGACGACCTGAAGCAGTTTCTCCCGGCCAGCAGCTTTATCCCCGGCCCGGATCGCGGCTACCCCTTCCCGGAATAAGCGGTCGATTTCCGGCGATGATGTCATAGACTTTCCTTTCTAACATCATCATTCTACCATAGGAAACCGAGACGCGTTTTGATGACCGGGTTGGGATGCTTTCTTATCGCCATCCCCCCAAATCATAGCGATCTAATCCGGTCAGGAGATCGGCACGACGCTGACCGGTTGCCGGATCGTAGAGGCCGATGATCACCTGGTAAGTTCCATCCGGCACCCCATCCAATTCAATCAGATCACGCTGATAAAATACGTCCCCCGCCACCAACGTGTAAGGGTCAACCCGCAGGTTATCGACGCCTGCTGCCCATTGGCCGCTCCCATCGAGCAGTTGGATAAACACCGAAAGGCGCGGTGTATCATCCTCATCCGGGGCAGGGGGTTTACTCAGCAGCGGGAAGGGCGGCAAATCAAGCGGATCATCGACCCGCCATCCGGTGACAAACACCAGGCTGTTGCCCTCCTCGGTAAACTCAGCCTCAATCAGCGACAGGCCATTATCAAACTGGGCAACTGCAGGCACCGGATCACCCGGTTCAGCCAGTTGATACAGGGCATAGGGGCCTTCAACATCAAGCGGATCACCCAACTGTTCGACACCCCAGCCTTCATCTAAGTACTCCGGGAACACAGCGACCCCGCCATCCGGCACTAATAGATACGCCCCCCGCGGATCGAACGCCCGCACCTGCCAGCCTTCGCCCTTCAGATCGAGCTGCATCACCTGCTGATCCCATCGCTCATTGAGAAACCCGCCGATAGCCACCTGCCGGTTATCGGCATGCTCGTTAAGCCACCGAGCCGCCTCATGCAGATCAGAGTGATGATTCACCCGGTTAAAGTCATCGTCCGGCCAGACAAACCAGTAATCCCGGATACCCCGCATCCCCTCCCAGCCCAGGAGAACAATCCCCAATATAAGGACCAATATCTGTAAATCGAAATCGACATGCGTAGGGGCGCTTCGTGAAGCGCCCTGCAAACTGCCCCTGCTGAACATGAACAACACCATT
>JBNKDD010000156.1:0-13129 GCA_050288085.1 Anaerolineae bacterium | reverse complement strand
TGGCTCCATCCTGGCATTTCTCGCCGCCAGCCTACCTGCCATTCCGACCGGCTTCTGGGACCGCCACCCACAACCTACACCCGGTCGCTTGCGCCGGGCCCTGATTGGCCTGCCTTTTCCTGAAACTTGCCCCCTTCCGGCAAGATTCCGGGTAAAACGGTCGGTCACCGACCATTTGCAGACCGGTTTTCCAGCCCGAAGGCAGTCAAAACAGGCTGCTTGACTGTAGTTTTATGAGCTTTTCTGCTCTCCATTGTTAAAGTGCGTTTTGCCAGATTTCT
Source organism: Anaerolineae bacterium (assembly GCA_050288085.1). Classification (GTDB taxonomy): domain Bacteria; phylum Chloroflexota; class Anaerolineae; order Aggregatilineales; family UBA3940; genus JBNKDD01. The sequence goes on along the minus strand of JBNKDD010000156.1, from coordinate 12,848 downwards.
TCTGGTCGTGCATCATTTACCGGAAACTAAAGATCTATATTTTTATTACTTAAGCACGAATTATGCAGACGGTTATTTTAGGATAACCGAAAGTCGTCAAGATGGGGCATACTCCGATAATATGCCTATTCCGACTATACCCTGAAAACAACCATTCATCTCAAGACAGGTCTTCTTCGTGAAAGATCATCTCATGCAGATCGGCCTCTGCCTGCCCGATCTTGCGCTGGTAAACTCTGATCTGACTTTCAAAGGATGAGCGGAGATGGCTGGCCTTATACCCGGCGGTCATCTGCGATAGCCAGTCCTCCATCGTTTCGCGGTTTGGAGGCTGGTATCGGCCTTTGAAGAAAATTTGCTTTTCCGGGAGTTTAGGAGGCATCGGCGGGTATGGCCCACGCGCATACCCGAACACGATGGTCATCAGCGGCACTGTACTCTCCGGCAGGTCCAGCTTCTCCTTTAAGTACTTTGCATCCAGCAGGCCGCTGCGCCCGGTCTCCGAGAGCATCACCGATGATACGCCCAGGGCTTCAGCAGCGATGTTCATATTCATTGCCGCCAGCGAGGCATTCATCACGGCCACAGTGTATTCCACCAACGGACTGTGAGGAAAAGCATCCAATACCTGGCGATCCCGGTAGGTATCGGCAATGACGATCACTGCTCGGCTGCCACGGAAGGGGATAGGCCGGTCAAAGGTCTGTTGCCACAATTGCGCATCGAACGCGGCAAATGCCCAGGTTTGCAGGTTTACCGTCGAGGGTGCCAGCCGCCCGGCCTCAAGGATGGCAGCAAAGACATCCTCAGGGATAGGCCGAGACGTAAAGGAGCGGATGCTGCGACGGTTGAGAATCACCTGCAGCAGTGGGTTATCGGCCAGAGAGGACGGGATTTTGGGTCTCCCGCGTAAAAGACGGACCAGGCTGCGAATACTTGCAAGTTTCCTTTGTTTTTGGCTCATTTTACAGGCATTTCTTTCGGCACTTCCTCTTCCAGAGTTTCTACTTTCTTCTCTTCTCTTGATTCGGATGTGTTTAACAAACGTGCAGTGAGGGGCAACTTTTATTATGTCCTCTTAGCAAAGATACCCCGTTACTACCTTTGGGCCAAGATCGAGCGTTTGGACTCTATCGAAGTAGCAGATCATATCAGACCTGAATGTAGCGGGGCAGCACAATGAGTCGTGACTGCGTCTCCCGATAGAAAAAGTCCCCCAACACACAGCCCAGGTCGCGTGTTCCATTATGATATTGCTGCCTGATTTCCTCGCGACCTGCGTCCAGCAGATCGCCTGCCCCTTTCAAGTACACAACCCCCCGGCTGATAAACTGCGACTCGCCGACCAATAGAGGGGAAGGATAGCCTTGTCAATGCCGATTTTAAAAATTCGCGAAGCGAGCCAAAAAACAATTCGCGGGCGAGTCGCTTTTGGGGAATAATTTCGAATTCTCAGGCAAGTTATATGCCCGGTGGTCCGGTTCAATGAAATGCAGTATGCATAGCTTCTCGATATGCGGCAGGTATGATACGTGTCATTGTTGGACATGAATTCCGCCTTTGAGGTCTGGCCGCTGTTGCCGTTTCTGAAGACGAACAAACACACCGGGATGCGGCTCAAGTGTGGCCCCCATCCGGGGATGGATCCGGCGGGCGGTGAGTTTGACATCGAACTGGTGGTAGAGAATCGCCAGGATGATCTTCGCTTCAAGCTGGCCGAAGGCCGCCCCGATGCAGTTACGTGGACCGCCTCCAAAGGCGAGCCAGGTGTAGGGAGGGATACGCTGCATACGGTCATAACGGTCGGGGTCGAAGCTGTGGGGATCATCCCAGTGATCGGGGTGACGTTGGGTCAGATAGATCGAATAGATGACCCGTTGTCCCGCCGGAATGATGTACTCACCATAAGGGATATCCTCTGCCGCCACCCGTGATCCGAGATGAATCGGTGGATACAGCCGCAGCGACTCTTTAATAACCTTACCGAGATAGTCCGCTCTGGCGAGCGATTCCGTCGTTAGCGGGCCATCGTTGAAAAGTTGGTCGGCTTCCTGTTGAACCTTCCTCGCCGCGTTGGGATGCTGCCCAAGCAGATAGATCGTCCACGCCAGTAGGGCGGTCGAAGTATCATGCCCGGCGATCAGCATCGTCAGCAGTTGGTCGCGGATTGTATCGTCATCCAGCCCGGCGGCGATCAGGATGCTCAGCAAATCATTCCCCGATTCGCAGCCGCCGCAGCCACGTCGCCGGTCGTCGATAATCCGGCAGAGGTAGCGGTCGAGTTTGTTGACATGGTGTTGGTATCGCCATTTTCGCGGCACCGAGGGCCACACCATCCACAGGCCGGGCGAAATATACTGGATTGACTTAATAATCGCCTTGAACAGCGAGTCGAGTTCGGGCGTGAAATCGACCGCAAACAGCGCATCGATCAGGATCAGCAGGGTGATCCGGCGCATCCCGTCGAGCATATTGATGGGGCGATCCTCCATCCATTGACCGGCGATTTGACGGGTGCGCCGCTCCATGATAGCGATGTAGTCGGCCAGCATTTTGCTGTGGAGGGTCGGATTCATCAGTTGGCGGAGGCTATCATGTGTCTCGCCATCTTCGACCAGGACACCACGCCGCAGCAGCCCGGTCACTGGATCGGTTGGATTGCGCCACTTTAGCCAGTCGCGTGCTTCGACCAGCACAAACCGAGCTGCTTCTGGGCCGGCCATCACCACCGGGCGGAAACCGGGCAGGTGAAGCTGGAAGACATCACCAAGCCTTTCGTGAAAAACCTGCATCGCCGCCAGGGGATGACCTTCTTTCAACATTGCTTGTAGGGCCAACAGCCCGGAGTCGGGATCGGGGGTAGGGATTGGCCGGGTCATGATTGGCTCAAATCCTCCATAGCCAGTTCGCTGGCGACTTTTCCCGACAGGGTGACCATCGGAACGCCGCCGCCAGGGTGGGTGGTCCCTCCAGCGAAATACAGCCTATCGAACAGGCGGCTGCGATTATGCGGGCGTTTGAAGGCCGCCCACCGGTTATTGGATGATGCGCCATAGAGTGCCCCACAGCGGGCGGTAGTCATGGACTGGATATCCACCGGCGTGAGGATTCTTTCCGCGCGGATATGCTCTCGGACATCGAACCCGAAATTGGCAAGGCGGGCCAGCACCAGGTCGCGGTAGGGGGCAGTTTGCTCCTGCCAATCGACCTTGTCGTTTAGTGCGGGCGTATTGACCAGAACAAACCAGTTTTCGTGACCGTCGGGCGCGTCGCTAGGGGTGCGCTTTGAGGTGATCGCCACGTAGATTGTCGGATCGTCAGGCAGCGTTCCTTCGTTGAATATCTGCCTGAACTCGCGGCGGTAGTCGCCTGAAAAGAAGATATTGTGCTGGGCCAACTCCGGGTGATATTTATCGATTCCCAATAACAGAACAAATCCGGAACCAGAGGGTTCGATTTGCTGGAGTCGGCGCAGGGTCGCTTCGACCGGTGCCGTTCCGGGCAGGAGCCTCTCGTAAACGGCGGCGACATCCACATTTGCGATAACAGCACGGGCCGTGATCAGAGCGCCATCTTCTAGCCGGACACCTTCAACCCGTCCCCCGCTTGTGACGATCTCCGCGACCGTGCAGCAGGTCTGGATGGTCACCCCCAACTCGCAGGCCAACCGCGCATAAGCCTCGGCAATCTGGTAGATTCCGCCCTCCGGGTACCACACCCCGCCGTTTAGCTCGACATGGGCAATCACGTTCAGAGTGGCCGGGGCCTGATAGGGACTCGCGCCGACATAGGTCGCAAACCGCCCTAACAACTGTCGAAGCTGAGGGGATTGAACATAACTACTGATCGCCTGGTGCATCGTGCGCAGCCCATCAAACCGGAGGGCCTCAAAGGGCGAGACTTTCAACAGGCGGGAGAGCTTCGGTGGGTGATCATAAATAAACAGCGGGCCGACCAGGTCATGCAGGCGGCTGATGTATTTGAGAAACCGGGCATAACCGTCAACATCCCCTGGATCAATGGCTTCGATCTGGCGGGCCATTTTTTCTGGATCGAGGGAGGCATCGAGGATGGTGCCGTCAGGGTAAAAGTAACGAGTCAGCGGATCGACCCGTTCGAGGGTCAGGTAATCTTCGAGACGGCGACCAGCGGTGGCGAACAGGTCTTCAAATACATGGCGCATGGTGATCACCGACGGCCCCGTGTCCCACCGGTAACCGGCCTCCTCGACCTGTGACATTTTCCCGCCAACGGTGGGATTCTTCTCCAGGACGAGGACTTCATACCCGGCGGCGGATAGGTAGATAGCAGCGCTCAGTCCGCCAATACCCGCCCCAATGACGATAATTCGGTCTGACATCATTCGGCCTGGGACAGTTCCCGCTGCCAGCTAATCAACACAAAAATACCCATCCCGGCGAACCCGGCCAGGGCCGGGCCGACCTGCCCCCAGAATACGCTCAACCCGATTGCCTGGAAAATCCAGGTAAGCGTGTAGATGATCAGCAGGCGGCGGCGTGGAAGATCGGATGGGTGAAGGATCAGCGTGACGACAAAGGAGGTCAGCCACCAGCCGAAAAAGTTCACCAGCGGAATCCCGAAGTACAGCCCATCTTGATGCCAGACCCACATAGTATTAGCTGTCATCTGAGGATCAAGGTACAGGTCCCAGGTGGTCATGGCAAACCCGGTCAGCGCAGCAAACAGGACGCGCCGCACCCAAACCGGCTTGACCGGGGCAATCCCATCGACCGTACTCCAGGCTGGGGCGAGCATCATCAACCAGGCAATCGGGATCAAGAGTGGCACACCGAGAAGCTGGGGCTGGAGTTTTTCCGTGTAACTGTAATGCCCGAACGGCAGCCCAGTCTGCGATCCGATGAACTCAACGCCCCAGGTAAGCACCATCAAAGTTAAGGCCGCAATCACCATCCGCCGAACCGACCAGCGCGAGAGCAAGGCAATCACCACAGCGACAGCCTGTGCGATCACTGTCAGGCTGCTGACCATGGCGATATAGCGATCCCCGGTCACCCACATCACGACCGGGGTGGCGATCATCAGCAGCAGCCAGACAGCAATCGAAGCCACCCACAGTCTGAAATGCTTATCCAGTTTTAGCGAATCAAGAAAGCTGGCGTAACTGATTCGCTGGATTGCTTTTACCTCAGATTGAAGCATGGTCGTTTCCCTCAATCAGGGTACGTGATCGGCGCAGCGAATCAACTATCTGACCGGCTCGCTGCTGGCTGGTTTCGGACAGCATCAGGGTAACGCCAAAGGCCACAATAACATTGGTGACCAGGAAGAATACCATCTCTTCGAGCGGTAAAACACCGACCTTGATCCCAGTCGTCTGTGCCGGATCAATCGTCCAGGTGCCGGACTGGATCGCGAGAAAATCGACCAGCCACAGGTAAAGGGTCGGCGGAACGATGGCGGCCAGCAGAAGCTGCCAATTGGCGAGTAAGATATCGGCACCGAAAGCCACCTGGATCAGGATCGGGATCAGCGCCCAGGCCAGGATCAGGCTCAGGTAGGTTCCGGGCGTCCAGCCGATCAGCCACAGGGCACTAAAAGTGATCCACACAGTGATAACGACAATCGAGGCGGCCCAACGAATGATAGGCTTTCCCTCGATCTGGTCACGGACTAGGGTGGTATGACGCATCAACCAGGCGATCCACAATCCGGTCAGGGCGGTTTGGAGAATGAAGAAGGTGTATTCCTCGACCGGCACCCAGCCAATAGTCAGGCCGGTGACCAGTGACTCATCGTACCACCAAACGCCGGTCGCCACCAGGTAATTATCCCAGGGCGTGGTGTATACCAGGGCAATGATCAGGTGGATCAGCACGATCCGGTAAAACTCGCGGCGGGCTGGCCGCCATAGGTGCAGTGCGATCAGCAGCAGCAGCAGCGGGAGCAGGAACCGGGCAAGGACGCCAAAGTAGGTCATTGTCTGTCCTTTATTTAGGCAGCAGCAATCCGCGCTTTTGCCACCAGGGCGAGCTTGAGCGGATCAGGGGCGGAGGCTCGTTTGTTGAACACGTCGTAGCCATTGCGCCGGATGGTGGTGATGATCGCCCGGTAGATTTCGAGGCCGCTCATCACGGCCCAACGTCCAGCCGCTAGCATCGGGATGCTCTGTCGAGCCTGCTCATAATAGCGCTCGGTGCGTTCAAACTGGAACTCCAACAGATCGACCAGGTTCTGATTGACACGCCGGGCAGCCAGGTCAGCTTCAGTGTAGTTGAAGTGAGCCATATCCTCCTGCGGGATGTAGACCCGGTTGATGTTGTGATAGTCCTCGCCGATATCCCGCCAGAAATTCGAGAGCTGCATCGCGATAGACAGGGCATCGGCACCGGGCAGGGCGTCCTCGATGGTGCAGCCGTTCCGCGTGCCGAGGATGTAGGTCATTCCCCGCCCGACCGGGATGGCGCTGCCTTCCATGTAATGCAGCAGGTCGTCAAAAGTCGGGAAGCGGGTGATCGTCAGGTCTTCTTTCATGGCGCGGAAGTAGGTTGCCATGACGTCGGTGGGAATGCCATGTTCGATGGCTGTGTTGAGATAAGCCCGGATCACCGGGTGCGGGCTGTCGCAGCTGTGCCATGCCCGCCAGTACAGATTTTCCCAGTCTTCGATAGCTGCTTCCCTTGAAGCAAAGCCCTCGTGTGAAACGTCCACCCGATCATCGCCAACGCGCAGGAAAGCATACAGCGCCTCGACATGGTGGAGCTTTTCCGGCGGGAAAAACTTGCTGGCAAAAGAATAATTCCGGCTGGCTGCCTGCATGATCTGGCGGCAGACCAGATAATCATCGGCGGTTGCTACATTGAAAGATGAATGCGATACGGAGGTAGTTAATGTCACGCCCATTCCTTAACAATCCTTTCCGTTACAAGTCTTGACGAGATATGAACCATGGGCATCCCGATGCCGGGATAAGTGCCCTGTCCAACAAAATACAGGCCCTTGATACGGCGGTCGGTGTTGTGAGGGCGGAAGTATGACGATTGGAAAAAACCCTGTGACAGCGACCCGAAGGCGGTGCCGTGTACCGCGTTATAGTCGGACAGGAAGTCGGTGGGGCGGTATTCCCGTTCCCAGACGATGTGATCGCGGAGATCGGGATCGAGCAGGTTTGATAACTGGTCAATCAACTTTTCGCGGACGATGGGAGCGGCCTCATCCCAGTCGACATCAGCGGTCAGGTTTGGCATCGGAGCCAGCAGGTAAATCAGCGTGTGGTCGCGAGGTGCAAGCGATGGATCGGTGACGGTCGGAATGCTGATATGGAAGGAAGGATGCTCCGGTACAACCTTATCGACGAAGATCGCGTCAAGGTTGGCGCGGTAATCTTCAGAAAAATACAGGGATTGGTGCTGCGCCTGGTCGTAAACCTTATCGATACCCAGGTAAAGTAAATATCCTGAGCAAGCGTAATTCATCTTTTCGATGCGCCGGGGGGTGTAGGATGTACGGTGTCGGGGGTGGATCAGGTGGGTGTAGGTGTAGGGCAGATCGGCGTTGGAGACGACCAGATCGGCTTCGACAAATTCACCTGATTGGAGGCGCACGCCGCTGACCTTCCCGTCCTCGATGCAAATTTCTTCGACCGGGGTATTGGTGCGGATGGTCACACCCATCTCACCGGCTAAGGCGACCATATCTTCGATCAGGCTGTAGATGCCACCTTCGGGATACCACATCCCCAGGGCGATGTCTGCGTAGGTGATCAGGGAGTACATCGCCAGGGCATCAAATGGCGAGAGGCCCAGGAACATCGAGTGGAAAGAGAAAGCTTTCGCCAGTTTATCGTTTCCATCGAAGTAGCGAGCTACCTGTTTGTACATATTCTGGTGGGCTTTAGTCTGGAACAATCTCAGCCCGGCAGCCGGATTGGCGAGATCGGTGATCCGGTCGAAGTTGCGATCCACGAATTCCATGCCAAGCTCGTACTTTTTGGCATTGTCACCGATGAACCGGAACAGCCGCTCGGCCATCCCCGGCGCTATCCGCTCGACTTCGGCGGCCAGCTGGGGCATGCGGCTGAACATATCGAGGTGGCTGCCATCGTGATAATAAATCCGGTAGTTGGGATCGATCAGCTTAAAGTTGATCCGGTCATTGATGTCAAGACCCAGCGCCTGGTAGGTGTCGTCGAAGGCTTCTTTCATCACCAGGATAGTCGGGCCGGTATCGACCCGAAAGCCAGCCTCTTCGATCACGCTGCTCCGACCACCGGGGCGTGCCTGTTTTTCGAGCACGGTGACTTCAAATCCCTGTGCTCTTAAGCGCAGGGCTGCTGCCAGCCCTCCCATTCCTGCTCCAATAATGACAATCTGTTTCATTAATCCGATCCGTGTTCATATTTTGTTTATGTTTATATTTTACAAAATATGAACAAAATATTCCAATATTTTTAGGAATCATTTTGGAGGGGGGAAATAGTCACTGCCGGGAGAGTCGGGGAATTTGACTACCCACACCGTGTGGGTATTTTTGTCCATATATTGCAACTGAATTGTCCACCCGCTAGATTTTAATAGACGGCGCTCTGGGTTACTCTGGTAAACGGGCGAAAGTGCGCCGCCATTTTCATATCAAGTATCAGGAGATCAAAAAGGTATGGCAGTTGCGTTGAATGAAAACCCAACTACCGGCACCACCGTGCAAAGCCCGGCGCAAGCAGCAGGGACCAGCGGAGATTGGCACTTAGTTCCCGTAGAGGACCTGCTCAAATCCTATGGCACAGACCCGGCAGTTGGATTGAGTGCTGAAGAGGCTGCTGCGCGGCTGGAAAAATACGGCCCAAACGAACTGGCCGAAGGTGGATTGAAAAGCCCCTGGCGCATCCTATGGGAGCAGCTATCCGATGTCATGGTGCTGATCTTGATCGGTGCTGCGGTGGTCTCAGCGCTGGTCAAAGATGTATTGGATGGGGCGATCATCATGGCGATAGTTGCCCTGAATGCCGCGCTGGGCTTCGTGCAGGAATACCGCGCCGAACGGGCGATGGCCGCCCTGAAACGGATGAGTGCCCCGGTGGTCCGGGTGCGCCGTGATGGGCGCGTGGTGGAAATTGAGTCCCACGAATTAGTCCCCGGTGACGTGGTGCTGCTGGAATCGGGGAGCGTCATGCCCGCCGATATGCGGGTGATTGATGCGGCTAACCTGCGCGTGCAGGAAGCTTCACTGACAGGCGAATCGGAGCCTATCGATAAGATGACAGCACCGATCCGGGCTACACAGCATATACCCATCGGTGACCGCACGAACATGCTCTACAAGGGAACGTTCGTTACCTATGGGCGGGGGGTTGGCCTGGTAACTGCGACGGGGATGAACACCGAATTAGGCCGGATCGCCGAGCTGATCCAATCGGTGGAGGATGACCAGACGCCGCTGCAAAAACGCATGGCCGAACTGGGCAAGGTGCTGGCAATAGCGTCTGTCATCATTGTCGCCATCGTGTTTTCACTGGGATTGCTGCGCGGCGAGGATGTCCGCGAGATGTTCCTGACTGCCGTTGCCCTGGCTGTTGCCGCTGTACCCGAAGGACTGCCCGCTGTCGTCACAATCTCGCTGGCGCTGGGTGCACAGCGGATGCTCAAGCGCAAGGCCCTGATCCGCAGGCTGCCCGCTGTCGAGACGCTTGGCTCGGTGACGGTGATCGCTTCCGATAAGACCGGCACCCTGACCGAGAATCGCATGACGGCCCGGATGATCGATGTGGCAGGAGAAACGGTCGATCTGGTTGAAGTCAACCGCGAGGGGCGTAAACTGCTAGCCCATGTTGAGACGAAAGAACCAACCCGCACCGCCAAAATCCTGACGCTCACCGGTGGGGCGCTGTGCAACGATGCCACTCTTGATAGCAACCCCGATGATCCCGGAGAACTGCGGGCAATTGGGGACCCGACCGAAGGGGCATTCTTGCTGGCTGCCGCCCGTTTTGGGATGGACAAGGCCGATCTCGATGCGCTGCTGCCGCGTGTGGCCGAGGTGCCATTCTCATCGGAGCGCAAGCGCATGACGACCGTTCACACACTGGCCGATGACCCGGTCGCCGAGGGGACTCTGGCCCGTGTGGTCGAACTGCTTCACTTCAACGGCAAACGCAGCGTGGCCGTCACCAAAGGTGCGGTTGATAACTTGCTTGATATCAGCTCCTACGTCTGGGTACATGACCAGATCGAGCCGATGACGGACGAGTGGCGCGCCCGTATTCAGGCTTCTAACGACCAGATGGCCCAGAATGGTCTACGGGTGCTGGGAGTGGCTCTCCGGCTGCTGGCCGATATCCCGGCCAACACCGAAACTAGCGAACATGACCTGGTCTTTGTCGGGATGGTGGGCATGATTGACCCGCCGCGCCCTGAAGTCAAAGATGCTGTTGCCCGCGCACGCAAAGCCGGAATCCGCCCGCTAATGATCACCGGTGATCACCCGCTGACCGCCCAGGCTATTGCCCGCGAATTGGGGATTGACGAAAACGGACGCGTTTTGACCGGCCACGATCTGTCAACGATGGACGATCAAGCGCTTGAATCGCTGGTAAGTGATGTGTCCGTTTACGCCCGTGTCTCGCCGGAACATAAACTGCGGATCGTGCAGGCCTTGCAAGCTCAGGGCAACTTTGCTGCTATGACCGGCGACGGCGTCAACGATGCGCCTGCTCTCCGCCGCAGTGACATCGGTGTGGCGATGGGCATCACCGGGACCGATGTCAGCAAAGAAGCCTCTGATATGGTTCTGCTTGATGACAACTTCGCTACCATCGTCAGCGCGGTTGAGGAAGGACGCACTATCTATGATAACGTACGCAAGTTCATTAAATATATTCTCACCAGCAATACCGGTGAGATCAGTGTCATGTTCTGGACTCAGCTTCTGGGTATGCCGCTGCCGCTCAGCACCCTGCAAATCCTGTGGATGAACCTGGTAACTGACGGCGTGCCAGGACTGGCGCTGGGCGTAGAACAATCCGAGCGCAATGTGATGGAGCGCAAGCCCTACGATCCCAAGGAGAATATTCTGGGGCGTGGGATGAGCCGTCACATCCTGTCGGTGGGGCTGCTGCTGGGCTTTATTGCGCTGGGGGTTGGCCTGTGGGGCTACCTGACCGGTAATCCCCACTGGCGGACGATGGTCTTTACGACTCTCACCCTTTCCCAGCTTGGGCACGCGCTGGCCGTCCGCTCCGAACGGGATTCGGTGTTTAACATTGGGCTGTTCAGCAACAGGCCGCTGCTGATCGCCATCGCTGTAACGCTGGTTCTGCAAATGGGCGTGGTTTACCTGCCCTTTGCTCACAGCCTGTTTGGTACCACCCCACTGCCGCTGCCGGAACTGCTCGTCAGCCTGGCGATTAGCACGGCGATCTTCTGGGTAGTGGAGGGTGAAAAATGGCTGATCCGGCGGGGCATCATTAAGCAATAAGTCCCGTGGAAAAACAAATTTGGACCATTGGAGTTCCTGAATTAGTATGCGAAAGGATTAAACGGAATGAGTAAAGAAGCAATGTTGTTTAAGAGCGAAGAGAAAATAGATGTACCAAGTGTTTCTGACTTTCTCCGCGAGCTTGCAGACAAGTTGGCAGAAGGCCAGGTTATTCTGCGCCAGGGCACGCAGGAAATTGAAGTCTCTGTACCGAAAAGCGTCGTCCTTGAGTTGAAGGTTGAGGAAGAGCGCAAGAAAGGCAGGACTCAACAAAGTCTTGAAATAGAACTCTCCTGGTTCGAGGGCGATGACGCACAGGGACCAGTCGTGCTGGGGTAATGTGAGTCAAGCAATAGCACGACAGCTTATAATAATTCCATAGAGTGTAAGTAAAATATGGTAATGATTAACACTTTTTGTGGAGGACTGTAATAAAATGATGAGTGTAAATGAAATCAAACAAGAGTTTGCAAAATCGCCAGCGAATGGCGTAAAGACTATCTTTCAGGAGTTCATCCACCTGGAAGCTGCAGCAGGTATTTTGCTATTGGTTTTCAGTGGGATGGCACTGATATGGGCTAACTCGCCATGGAATCAGTCTTACTTTGATCTCTGGCAGAAGACCTATTTGACCTTTGGACTGGGTGAATGGGCGCTGTCCAAACCCTTGATCCTCTGGATCAACGATGGTTTGATGGCTATTTTCTTCTTTGTAGTTGGCCTTGAGATCAAACGCGAGGTGCTTGCCGGTGAATTATCCTCGCCGCGTAAGGCCGCCCTACCTCTGGCTGCTGCCGTTGGTGGTATGCTGTTTCCCGCCCTTATTTATGTTGCTTTCAATGTGGGCGGACCCGGTGCAGGTGGTTGGGGTGTGCCAATGGCTACCGACATCGCGTTTACCTTGGGTGTGCTGGCATTGCTTGGCACGAAAGCGCCGCTGCCACTAAAAATCTTCGTAACCGCGTTGGCCATCGTCGATGATATCGGCGCAGTGCTGGTGATTGCCTTTTTCTACACAGCTAACCTGTCGCTGCTTGCACTGGCCGTTGGCGCTGGCTTTGTGCTGGCCCTGATTGCACTTAACCGTTCAGGTGTCAAGAGCAGTATGCCATACATACTGCTGGGTGTTGGCCTCTGGGTAGCCATTCTGTACTCTGGAGTCCACGCCACCATTGCGGGCGTACTTGTTGCTATGACTATCCCTGCTCGCGCCCATGCTGACCGCCGTGCGTTCCTGCATGCTGCGCGGCAGGCATTGAAAGATTACGAAGTTGCGATTGGAGACCAGGTTGTGAATGGCGTGAGCCAGCGTCAGGCAGCTACCTGGGCCCTTGAAGCTGCCAGCGAGAAAGCGGAGTCTCCTCTCCAGCGTATGGAACATGCGCTGCATCCCTGGGTAT
>JBNKDD010000155.1:0-13179 GCA_050288085.1 Anaerolineae bacterium | reverse complement strand
AACCTTCGGGGAGATGGTGCGTTTCATCCGGTCACATGACCGGACTCATCTCCGTCAGGGACTTGAGGCTATATGCTGCGCCTTGCGCTCAAGGGGATTGAAGTAGGGATCAACGGGATGAAAGCGTCCACATAATGATTTCTGGCGGGCAGAATATCCGTGAGCGTGGGGCCGCACACCCTTCCAGGCCAATCCCCCGGCTGACATAGAGAGTCATATCATCAACCGGGTAGCGGCCCATCTCAAAGCGTTTACCATGCACCGAGCTGGTGATCACTGCACCGTAGCCGGGGATTCGCCACTGTCCACCATGAGTATGCCCACATAAATAAAGGTCGGTTCCAGCCTGGGCTGCTTCCGGGGCGATATCCGGGGCATGGATCAGGAGCAGTTGGAAACAATCATCAGGAACCTGCCTAGCAATCGCTGCCATCCGCGCCGCATCATCGACCGGGTTATGGACACAGGTTACACCGATCAAAGCAAGCCGCTGTCCATGCACTTCGACCTCAACGACTTCATCGCGCAGCCAGCGCACCTGTGTCCCTTTGATAAATTCGGCAATCTGGTCATGAGACTCAACCGACGGTGTGCCGGAAACGGCATAGACGCCATAAGGGGCCTGCCATGCCCCAACACAGTCGCGGATGGCGGCTATGATCTCCGGGTTATCAGGATAGGATAAGCTGATAAAATCGCCGCTAAATACGATAATGTCAGGGGCAAGTTGTTCGACCAATGCCTGTAAGCGGTCTTCACGGATTGAGCGATATTCCATGTGTAGATCGGCCAGATGCAGCAGCCGGATCGGAGGTTGATCCGGATCAAGCTTTGGGCTGGTCATGTGCTCTTCCGTTACGCCCAGTTGAAACGGTTCGATCCACAATCCATAGGTGGCAACCGCCAGAATAACCAACTGGACGATAATTACCACCAACAGCGCCCCCCTGCTCCAACCGGACACCCATCCGATCAGCAGCGACAGGACTACACGAAGTACAGTCAGGACAAATAAGGGAGGATTAACCGGCCCATACGAGCGCTTCATCCGGGGAAGTAAAAGTAAACTACCCCAGTCAACGAGGCTGATCACAAAGTAAAATCCGGTTACCGCCAGCGGGTCAGGCCAGGGCAGTCCCGTCAACGCTGCCAATCCGATTATCAGCACAAGCGTACCCCACCAGGGTACCCGCTCTAAAATAACCGGTTTGGTCAGGACAAGGTGAAGCGTACTTGTTTCGTGAGCGGCAGGTTTCATAGCTTACTTTATGAGAGGTTAGCAACCGGCAAAGCCAGAGTAATGGTCGTCCCCTGATTCACCTTGCTCTTGATACCAATTTCGACTTCGTGAGCATCCAGGATTACTTTTACCAGTGCAAGGCCAATCCCCAGCCCTTCATGACGACGCCGGGTCGGGTCGTCATCTCCCTGGCGGAGCGGCTCGAAAAGATGGGGTATCAGCTTTTTGGGGATGCCGATACCGTTATCCTTCACAGTGATCTTCACATGATCATCAACGCTGGATGCTTCCACTTTGACAGGTTTGTCGTTCCCAAATTTCACCGCATTATCAATGATGTGTGCTAATGCCCGTGTCATCGGCTTTGCGTCAACCATCACCGGAACGAGGTTTTTAGGAATGACCAGGTCAACGGAAATATTATTTCCTCTACGCAGCACGCGTACCTGCTCAATGGCCCCATGCAGCAAATCGACAACGGAAGTCGCCGACAGGTTCAGATCGTCAGATGGCCCGCTGAAAGCCTCGATATCACCAATGCGATATTCAAGGCGGTTGAATGCCTCTTCTGCCATCTTGACAGCGCTTTCCCGTTTATCTAAGGACAGGTCAGGGACCTTGACCAGATTCATGGCGGATTTGATGGGAATGAGCGGCGTGCGTAGTTCATGCGAGACAAGGGTCAAAACATTGCTCTTCACCCGGCTGAGTTCCCGGAGCCGGTCATAGGCTGCACGTAGCTCCTCTGTTGCCTCGCTGATACGTTGTTCCAGTTCCCGCCGGTGGGCCAGGACTTGATCGTTTAATTGTTTGGTACGCAGCAGTGAGCGCACCCGTGCAATCAACTCAACTGGATCAACCGGTTTGTTAACAAACTCATCAGCACCGGCATACAGTCCATCTATACGGCGGCTGCGTTCTGTCGCCCCGGTGACGAGAATGACCGGCAGAAAGTGCGTCTCAGGATTATCCTTGACCTGACGGCACACTTCGATTCCATCCAATCCGGGCATGATCACGTCAACAATGGCGATATCAAGAGCCTGCTCCTTAATCATGCGGAGCGCCGTATGACCATCCATAGCCGTCCGGATCTGGTAGCCTTCCCGCTCCAGGATCACGGATAGAACTTCAACGATGCGCTCGTCATCATCAACGATCAGGATGGCACATTCCTCCGGCGAGCGGGTGGGTAGATTGATGGTGGGATTATTCTCCGCAGATGTAACCATGATCACTTCTCCGATTGATGCGTGAGTTTACCATGCCCTACACGTTCTGCATAACCTGGATGGTTAAATTGCCGTTTGTGAAGGCGATTATTTTATCCCTTCCCACTTAAAAAGGTAGAATTATTGTATAGTTGGGCCAGACAATAGATTTTAAATCAAATTGCCTGACAACATAGAAGATAGCATAGCTATTTCCAAGATAAAGAATACTGTGCTTTGAAACAACCAACATTGTTACAGTTAGCGACAATTAATGGGAAAATTTCCTCTACCAGAAAGTGAGATCATATCTCGCCATCCATTTACCCGGCGAGGCATCCGGTTATGGCTGCCTTTGATGATGGCTGGCTTGATCTTGCTCTGCGGGTGGATTGCGGCCCCACGCATCGGACTTTTCGAGTTTATCATCTTCATATTTCTGTTCTACGTCGTGATCAGCGCCATGGTGTCTGTGTGTGAGATCACCGTGATTGAGGAAGGGCTGATCATCGATCGGTTGATGCTGCCAGAGCGGTTTGTCCCCTGGAACGCCATCGACCGGGTGGTGGTTTTTGAACCGGGAGAAGGCGCACAGCTTGAACTAGCCAGCATCGGTATGTTTGAAGGGCTGTCACCTTTGAATCGCCTGCCGGGGCTGGTATACGGCCAGGGTTTCCGGCAGACGATCATCATCACGCCGGATGCCGTCGATAATTATGATACACTTCTCGCTACCCTGGATAGTCACTGCCAGGTGCAGCGGATTACCACGCCGAGTGGCTAATTTCTACTATCGAGTCAGGAGGATAATTGATTATGGTGATCTATTTCTATTCGGCGAAAGACGAACCATACGGCTGCTTTTCAAACTTCTCCCGGCACGGCGTTGAGATGGATGGTCAGTGGTGGCCGACCACCGAGCATTATTTCCAGGCACAGAAATTCCCCGGTACTGAACACGTTGAAGCGATCAGGCAGGCCAAATCCCCCAAAATCGCAGCGGGTATGGGCCGCAGCCGACAACGCCCCCTTCGCCCGGATTGGGAAGAAGTTAAAGTGGATATCATGCGGCAGGCCGTTCTCAAGAAGTTCGAAACACACCCGGAGATTCGTGCCATCCTCCTGGCAACCGGCAGCGAAGAGATCGTTGAAAATGCGCCGGGTGATTACTTCTGGGGCTGTGGCAAAAACGGCAGCGGCCAGAATATGCTCGGCAAGATTTTGATGGAAGTGCGCGAGATACTAAAAGAGCGGGAAGCAGCAGGTGAATCAGCTGAGGGCAACTCCCTCAAATAGATCGCGTTCCCTGACTCGCTCGCCATTGACCGGAGGATAAGCCCGCATATAGGTTTCCTCGGTACCAAACAACCAGGCTTGAATAAGCTGCCCAACCTTCTTAGGCGATTCGCCACCCGGAAGTTGGCTGGCATGGCACAGGCGGGCCTGCTCTGCAATCTGGGCATAGGGCCGGTTATCCAACCGGGCATGGATCGGGTAGCTATGCGCGGCGATCTCACGTAGATCGATATCCTTATTGCGCCCCCACTCCGCCGGATTCTGTCCGAAGAGCGGCAGAACCCGCACCAGCAGTTTGAGCCAGCGCCGGTCGAAGGTCATGAAGTAGAGCTTTTGTGGTTGGTCAGTTTCGCCCTTTACCGTATCGAATGCCTGCACTGTTGCCTGATGCATAACGATATGGTCGGGGTGTCCATAGCCGCCGTAAGGATCGAAGGTCACGACGACATGGGGCCGCACCTCGCGGATAATCTCAGCGATCTGATCCGCTACCACATCAACCCCGGCTGAGAATAATGAATCCGGGTGGTTGTTGTCGGGTGTTCCGGCCATCCCCGAATCGCGATAACCAAAGGTATATAACCGGGTAACTCCCAGAGTCTGGGTAGCACAATTCAGTTCTGCAAGACGCTTCTCAGCAATCGAGGCGTACCCCTCCAGGTATTCAGGATCAACTTCTCCCACGTCCCCATTGGTTGAGATAATCAGATATACATCAACGTCTTCGTTCGCATAACGGGCTATCGTCCCCGCCATTCCAAACGACTCATCATCGGGGTGTGCCAACGAAATCAACAAGCGCCGCTTTGAATTCATCTTTGTCAAATCCTACCCATCTTCCTGTACATGTGAAGCAAGCTGTCTTAAATAAGCCTCAAGAAAAGAATCAATATCACCTTTTAGTATGGCTTTCAGCTTGCCGGATTTCAACCCTGTTCGGGGATCCTGCACATAGCGCTTCTTATATCGTACATAGGATCGCACCACCTGCCCCCAGATCGGATCGGACGGCAGTTGATCGGGGTGTTTACTGACAGCTTCAAATGATCGGAATAGCCCGGCCAGGTCATTGGCTAAATCAGTCGCAGGCAGGGCACTGGACAGCTTCAATGTGGCCCGATCATCCGCTAATTGGAGTTCGGCCTGTGACACCAGGCGTTTAGAAAATATCCCTGATCGACTGATCTCTTTAATACGAAAGTCCGGTTGGACCGACTCAGATCGAATGGATTCGGGCTGATCAACCAACGGCAGATCAGGCCAGATCGATACACGAGCCTGGACAACCTGCCGTTTTCCCTCATCGACACTTTGAACCAACCGGTGGGTTCCCATGTCTCCACGCAGCAGCCCATAGGCCCCATAGCCATCGATTCCCAACCAGACTCCGCGTGTTGCCCCTTTGTGCGTTAGCTCTTCGGCGATCACTGTCATCGGGAACTGGCGGCGTTCAGCCCAACCCGAATACATCTGCGCTAACTCGACCGCCCAATCAAAGGCGACAGCCCGATTACCACGACCTTCGATATGCAGGTAAGCACCATTGATGTCATGTGGATCGCTAAAGAGGAGGGTCAGTTCAGCGCCGGGAAGCTCCCGCACCAGGTAGCGATAGCGCATGGCAGCCTCGCCTAACAGGCTGCTATCATCCGATTCTTCCATCAGTTTGAGATAATCACCCAGTTCATCGAGGTTGCGCCGCAGGCCATCGATCAACTCAACCTGGCTGCTGATTCGCCCGACCGCTTCCAACTGCGGCTGGATCGCCTGCGTATCATCCCAGAAAGAAGCGGTTGACATGGTTTGCAATAGATCGGTCAGGTGATTACGTGACTCTGAAATATTGTGAGCCTGTTCAAGTGCCGTGATGCGCCCATCTAATAATGGCAGCCCAGCCTGCATATAGCTCAGGGTCAAACGTGGCGGGAGCTGGCTGGCATCAAGCAAGGCCGCAGCCGGGGCAGCTTCTTCGACTTCAAGGTCGGTGGTCGGCAAAACGAGTGCAGAAGCCACCCGCCCGTTATGGATAAACAGCCGCAGCGCCGACCCCGGCGGCGGATCGTTGCGGATCAACTGCTGCGCCAATGGATAGGTGATCGTCTTTTCAATCTGCCGGGCAAGGTAGCGTGCGCCATAACGCTCGCTGTAACCATGTTCAACGATCCACTCAATCACGTCCTCGTCGATCTCAACTTCGATTTCCCGCCGGACAATACCCTCGCGCTGTAAAACTTCCTGCACCCGGCGATAAGCAATCTCACGCAGAACCGGTTGGGTGAGCAGCTTGAAGAAGGAAATGCTGTCAATCCGGTTGATAAACTCCGGCGTGAAAAAACGAACCATCTCCTCGCGAATTTGCTCTTCCTGTTCTTCCGGCGAGACTTCCGGGCCAAAGCCCAACTTCCCCGAAGCCATCATCCGCGACCCAAAGTTACTGGTCATGATCACGATGGTGTTGCGCAGATTGACCGTCTCCGAAGCCAGGTTAAGCAGCAGCCCTTCATCGAAAAGCTGTAAAAACCGTTGGAAGACTTCCGGGTGGGCCTTTTCAAATTCGTCAAGCAGGATCACGGCAAAAGCATGATCCTGTAAACGCATGGTAAGCTGCCCCCGGCGCGATTCCAGGTCAAAGCCATGAGCGCTTCCAAACAGTGTCCCAACATCCCAATCCTGGGTATAGTCCGCCATGTTAAAGCGGACAATATGCTCATCACTGCCAAAGAAGAATTCCGACAGAGCGCGGGCTAATTCGGTCTTACCTACCCCGGTTGGCCCTATGAACAGATAAACACCCATCGGGCGGCGGGGATTGTTCAGGCGGGTGCGCAGCAAGCTGAGGGTTCGTACCACAATTTCGACTGCCTGCTCCTGCCCCAACACCCGGTCGGAGAAATAGCGCCGCACGACCTGTTCATCATAGGGTTCATCGTCAGTCAGCAAGATACGCGGCAGGCCGGTCTTCTCGCCATAGCGCTGAATGATGTCCTCCGGGCCGACACAGGACTCCTTCTCATGTCGTTCGGCGCTGAGGGCGATCCCCTCGCCGATCAGGTCGATGGTTTTGCCGGGCAGCGATTCGTGAAGTGAAAAGCGCTTTGTCAGGTCGAGTGCAACCTCAATAGCTGCCGGATCAATGGTGATCTCCTGGCTGACTTCGAGATCACGGGCTGACTGCTGGATCATCTTACGGGCTACTTCAACCGGCGGCTCGTTGATCTTCACTTCCAACAGGATATGCTTAAATTCCACATAGGAATCCAGGAAGCCATGAACCGCCTGAGTGCGGCCTTCGGCCAGGATGCGGCTGTTAGAGCTTTGAAGCTGCCCTAACAGAAATTGGGCCATGTCGAAGGGGTCTTCCATCGTGGCCCCGGCGGCTCGTGTCGTGGGTAATGCATCGACATACAGAATAATATCGGTGCGGTCTGACCACATCTCCATCAAGCGGCCCAGCTTTTCCTGCCATCCTCCGACACCAAAAGCGCGTAGAATACTACGCGCACTTAAACCCCACACCTCGCTGCCCTTCAGGGCTTCAGGACAATCCCCGGCATGAATCCGGGCAGCAGCTTCATGAATAACAGCCGTCTTCCCGACCCGTGCATCCCCGGTGACGACAATCCGTCCCTTGAGAGGGGAGGCTAGCGCCAGCAGGATTTGCTCAACCTCCTGATCGCGTTCGTATGTCTTGGGAAGATCTCCCGTTCCGGCTTTAACGGTCAGGTTGGTGGCGCATTGTTCAAGTAGATCAGACAGCTTCGGCTCGTCCTTATCGCCTGAGGATGAGCCTGGAGGGGGAGGAATCGATTTTTCAGGTGATTCCTTCGATTCTGCGTCCTGCTTTTCTGAATCTCCCATCAGTTAACTTTCCTGAAATACAAATCCACTTGTTGGTTGTCGTTCACGGTCTAACAACTGCCGGAGAAATTGGCCTGTATAACTCTCTGGGACGGCAGCAACTTCCTCCGGCGTGCCTGCCGCGATGATCTGACCACCATCATCGCCACCTTCCGGGCCGAGGTCAATAATGTAATCAGACACCTTGATGATATCCGGGTGGTGCTCAATGATCATAATGGTATTTCCCTGGTCAACCAGGGCGTGCAATACGTCGATCAAGCGAGCCACGTCTGCCGCATGTAATCCTACCGATGGCTCATCGAGAACATAAAGGGTTTGACCGGTGGCGCGCTTGGCAAGTTCACGGCTGAGTTTAACACGCTGCGCTTCACCGCCCGACAGGGTCGTGGCCGACTGTCCCAGACGGACATAACCCAGGCCAACCGCATCCAGGGTTTCCAGCTTGTTGACGATTGACGGAAATGCGTTAAACAACTCCAACGCCTCGCTGACGGTCAGGTCGAGCACATCCGAAATCGAATGATCTTTGAAACGCACCTGAAGCGTCTCTCGATTGTAACGCTTCCCATGACAGACATCACACGGAATATAGATATCCGGGAGGAACTGCATCTCCACCTGGATCACGCCCTGGCCCTGGCACTCCTCGCACCGGCCACCGCGCACATTAAAGCTGAAACGCCCCGGCTTGTAACCCCGCACTTTGCTCTCCGGCAGTTCGGCAAAAAGCTGCCGGATCGGATCGAACATCTTGGTGTAGGTAGCCGGATTGCTACGCGGCGTCCGGCCAATCGGCGATTGGTCGATATGAATGATCTTATCAACATGCTCGATTCCTTCAATGCTATCATGTTCCCCGGCACGGACACGACTGCCATGAAGTAACTGCGCCATCCGTTTGTAAACGATCTCTAACAACAATGTGCTCTTCCCGCTGCCCGAAACCCCCGTGATACAAACCAACCGACCCAGCGGAACTTCGACATCAATATTTTTCAGATTATTCTCGCGTGCGCCACAGACGGCGATGCATTCACCATTCCCCTGGCGGCGGGTCTCAGGGATCGGGATCACCCTACGGCCAGAAAGATAGGCACCGGTCAGCGAATTAGGATCGGCAAGAATGTCATCAACTGTACCGGCAGCAATGACCTCGCCTCCGTGCTCCCCTGCACCCGGCCCCAGGTCAACGATCCAATCGGCGTGGAGGATGGTTTCTTCATCGTGTTCGACAACCAACAAGGTATTACCGAGGTCGCGCATCCCTTCTAGCGTGTGGATCAGCCGCATGTTATCACGCTGGTGAAGGCCAATACTCGGCTCATCCAGCACGTATAAAACACCCATCAGCCGTGATCCGATCTGGGTTGCCAGCCGGATGCGTTGGGCCTCACCACCGGATAAGCTCCCGGCGGACCGGCTCAAGGTCAGGTAATCGAGGCCAACATCTGCCATAAACTGGAGCCGCGACTCGATCTCTTTGAGAATCTGGTGGGCGATCAACAATTCACGTTCGGATAAGATGGCCGGTGATCCATTGCCGCCGCGCAAATCCAACACCCAATGCAGCAGTTCCTTGACCGGCAAAGAACTGATCTCATAAACTCCCTTATCGCCAACGGTCACAGCCAGCGCTACCGGCGACAGGCGTTTACCGTGACAGGCCGGGCAGGGCAGTTCACGCATGGTTTCTTCAATCTTACCGCGCATGTACTCAGAAGAAGTTTCCTGGTAACGGCGTTCCAGGTTGCCAATCACACCCTCGTAGCGGGCGGTGTAGCGGCGGAGATCACCTTCCCGATTCTGATAAGTGATCCGAATCCGCTCCTCACCGGTACCATACAACAAAAGTTTCTGCTGTTTCTCAGTTAGCTCCCGCCAGGGTACATCAAGGGGAATACGATAATTTGCGCACACGGCCTCAACAAGCTGGCGATAGTAACGGCCTTCCTCCCAATTTGACCAGCCATTCGCACCGAATACCCCTTCATCGATTGACAGCTCAGGGTTGGGGACGATCAGGTCGGGGTCGATCTCCAGCTTTATACCGAGACCCTGACATTCCGGGCAGGCCCCATGCGGGCTGTTAAATGAGAAACTGCGCGGTTCCAACTCAGGAATGCTGATCCCGCAGTGCACACAGAATAACTGCTCTGAGTACAGCACATCCTCACCTGTCTCCGCCAGGTTGATGACCACCACCCTATCGCCGATCTCCAATGCCGTCTCGATGCTGTCCGTCAGTCGGGAGCGGGCTGCATTCGCTTCATCGCTGCTGCTATCTTCAAAGTGGCGAATGACGATCCGGTCTACCACCACTTCGATGGTGTGCATCTTGTAGCGATCCAGTTCGATCTGGTCGGTCACGTCCATAATCTCGCCATCAACCCGCGCCCGAACAAATCCCATCTTCTGGATATCTTCAAACACCCGCTGATGATGCCCCTTCCGATCCTTGATAATCGGCGCAAGAATCTGGATGCGGGTCCGATCCGGCATGGTTTCGACCGCCTCAACGATCTGTTGGGCGCTCTGCTGGTGAACTTCACGCCCGCAATTTGGGCAATGAGGAGTCCCTACCCGTGCAAAGAGGAGCCGCAAGTAGTCATAGACTTCGGTGACGGTTCCGACCGTCGAACGGGGATTGCGGCTGATCCCCCGCTGGTCAATGGATACGGCAGGGCTTAAGCCTTCGATCTGATCGACATCCGGTTTGTCCATCCGACCGAGGAACTGCCGGGCATAAGCAGACAGCGACTCGACGTAACGACGCTGCCCTTCCGCAAAAATAGTATCAAACGCTAACGATGACTTTCCCGATCCTGACAACCCCGTGATCACAACCAGCTTATCGCGTGGGATTTCCACGTCAATATTCTTGAGATTATGCTCACGTGCGCCACGCACCACGATTTTATCCTGAGCCATGACGATTTTTACACCACCTTATTCACTTGAGAATCCCGACAACAACCGAACAATTATTCTACCTCGCAGCAAAGCTTGGATCAACCCAGATTCTTTATATCTTGATAGAGTTTGGGAGTGAATCGTCAATTGCTCAGGTTACAATAAACGACATGAACGAGAAAAACATTGATAACATCCCATTGGATCAACGACGTTATCGCCGGGTGCTTCGGTTTTTTGCAGGGGTAACTTTAAACATCCTATGGTGGGAAGTTGCACTGCGCCGCATTATTGGGAAACAAGGAGTAGCCCGTAATCGCCAGGAACGATTCCGGCGTTATGCCCGTGATTTTCGCAAACTAGCCTCCGACATGGGCGGTGTGATGATCAAGCTGGGCCAGTTCATCGGCGCACGGATGGACGTGATGCCTCCAGAGATCATCGAAGAACTGTCCGGGTTACAGGATGAAGTCCCCCCCGAACCGCTTGATATCATGCTGCCCGTGATCGAGAAGGAATTAGGCAAGCCGATCGACCAGTTGTACCAACAGTTCGATACCGAGGTACAGGCCGCCGCTTCGCTCGGTCAGGTCTATCGAGCCACGCTTACCAATGGCGACCGGGTAGCCGTCAAGGTGCAGCGGCCCGGCATCGAAGTAACGGTTGCCACCGATCTGGCCGCGCTGAAGCGGGTAGCACGTTGGATGATGTACTGGGACTTAATCAGCAAACGGGCCAATGTCCCGGCGCTGATGGATGAATTTGCCCGCACCCTGTGGGAAGAACTCGATTATGTTGCAGAAGCCGACAATGCGGTGCGATTTCGAGAGCTGTTCGCGGATGATATCGGTGTATACGTCCCGGAGATTTACCCCGAATACTCCGGGGAATGCGTGCTCACCATGGAGGACGTAACCAGCATCAAAATTACCGATCATGAAGCCATTGATGCAGCGGGCATCGACCGGTCAGCAGCGGCGGATCGTCTTTTGGATATCTACCTGCGGATGATCTTCGACTTCGGATTTTTCCACGCCGATCCCCATCCCGGCAACCTGTTCCTCTATCCACTGCCTGACGATGCCATCGAGGAAATGCTCGATCAGGAAGCCGCCCGCGACGGACAGCCATTTTATATTGTCTTCGTGGATTTTGGCATGGTCGGGCGGATCACCGATCAGGTCAAGGCCGGGCTGCGGGAAGCGTTGATCGCGGTCGGGACGCGGGACACCAAGCGGGTGTTGAAAGCCTACCAGATGCTCGGCGTGCTGCTGCCCTCTGCCGACCTCAGCCGGATCGAGGAAGTAGAAGCCGAGGTCATGGATATTATCTGGGGGAAAAGCGTTCCCGAATTAGCGCAGATGCCGCGAGAAGAAATGCATGACTTTGCCGTCAAGTATCGCGATCTGCTATACGAAATGCCCTTTCAGATCCCCCAGGATTTTATCTACCTGGTCCGGGCAGTCGGTATTTTGTCTGGCATCTGTACCAGCCTAGATCCGGTATTTAACCCCTGGGCTCCGATAGCAACTTATGCCGAAAAACTGATTTTACGTGAAGCAGGCGGCAACCTGGATCAATGGGTGCGCGAAGCCCTGGATATCGGGCAGGTCGCTATCGGATTACCGCGCCAGTTGGAGAGTGTGCTTACTAAACTTGAACGCGGGGCGGTACGGACACAGGTCAGTGCGGACGAGGGCCTTCGCAGCGATCTACGCCGGGTCGAAACAGCCATCAACGGCACCACGCGTGCATTGGTGTTTGCCAGCCTGCTGATTACGTCAACATGGTTGTTTATCAGCGGTCACGATGAACCGGCATTGGTCGGCTACGGCTTAAGCGGCATCTCCTGGTTATTCCTCGCCCTGCGAAAGCGAAATGGAAAATAGCCGATAGTGACATCCCCCGATCAGGTAGATCGGGGGATGGTGTCAAATTCAGCGCACGACAATCTCGGCTTGACCATCAATATTCACATGCAGGGTGCAAATTCCACCCCATTCGGGTTTATGGCCGGGTCTATATTCAAACTCGACCGGTTGATCCTGGCACAACACCGTTGACGGCGCTTGTGGTAGCTTCAACCAGATCTGCCCAGCAGCTTTGCGATTTAGCTCGACCGCGAAGCGCAGATCACCATCAGAAACCTGCCAGGATGACACTTCGCCGCCCATGCTGATATGCAGGTCACTGCCTGCATACTGCGGGCCATCCTCAACTGGGCGGATAGAGAACAGGGCAGCGCTATGTTTGTCCATTGCTTCAAACCCCAGGTCAGTTTCATTGATCCAGGCCCCACCATTCCAGAAATCGCAGACGAGCATGGGCCGATCAGCGGGTAAACCAAATCTCTCAAATGGCAGGCTAAATGGTTTTGGCTCAGGAAAATCCCAGGTGAAGCAGGCAGCCAGCGTATAAGCTCCTGTCAGGCCGGTCATCCGCCGGATGGCGATTTGAGGCAAATCATCCGAGAAGATTCCCCATGCCTCGGTCTCCCCGTCAACGAGTGGCAGCAACGAAGCGGCCCAACGCAGTCGCTCATCGGAGAGCAGCGGCAGGTCGTCGCTGGTAACAAGGTGACTGCCCGTCATCGCCATCACGGTTGTCAGCGTCTTTACTTCATCGGCGGTCATGTCCTGCTGTTCGCGTACCATCAGGTTA
>JBNKDD010000154.1:0-13319 GCA_050288085.1 Anaerolineae bacterium | reverse complement strand
ACTAATCCGTTCATCGCCCGTGCATGTTCCGGCTGGCTGATACCAAATCCCAGCACCACCGGCTGATCGGTGATGTTCCGCACCCGTGTGATAAAGTCGGTCAGGCCGGGTGGTAATTCGGTTCTCGCCCCGGTGATGCCGGTCAGTGAGACAGCATAGATAAAGCCGCTGACCTGCTCGGCCACCAGTTTGATCCGCGCCTCGTTGCTGGTTGGGGCCAGGAAAAAGATCAGCGCCAATCCGTGCTCCTGGCAGGCTTCTTTGACCGCCCCTGCTTCTTCCGGGGGTAGGTCGGGGATGATCAGGCCGTTGGCTCCGGCGGCTTTCGCATCGCGGACAAACTCATCAATGCCATAGGCCAGCAGCGGATTGAGGTAGCCCATCAACAGCATGGGCTGGCTGACTCCCCGCTCTCGCAGTTCAGCGACCGCCTGCAAACATTTCCGCACCGTTGTGCCGTTCTCTAGCGCGATCTGAGTCGCCGCCTGGATGGTCGGCCCGTCGGCCAGTGGATCGCTGAACGGAACGCCAATCTCGAAGCCATCCACGCCCACTTCAGCCATCGCTTCGATAGCATCTAGCGACGTTTCGTAATCAGGATAGCCAATTGGGAAGTAGGGCAAAAAGGCCGCCCGGTTGTCAGCCCTGGTCTGATCGAACATCGCCGCAATGGCGTCTAACCCGGTGTGTGTTGTAGTGCTCATGGTTATTCCACCCCCAATTCTTTGATGACCGTATCGAGGTCTTTATCGCCGCGCCCGGACAGGTTCACCAGGATGATCGAATCCTTCGGCATGGTGGGCGCACGCTTGATCACCTCGGCGACGGCGTGAGCGCTTTCCAAAGCCGGGATGATCCCCTCCAACTGGCTCAACACCTGGAAGGCTTCGAGCGTTTCCTCATCGGTGGCATAGGTGTAAAAGGCCCGCTCCATCTGGCGCAGGTAGGTATGCTCCGGCCCGACCGAGGCATAATCCAACCCGGCGCTGACGCTGTGCGTCTCCAGAATCTGGCCGTCCTGATCCTGCAAAACGTAGGATCGAGTGCCCTGTAGAACACCGGGCCGTCCCAGGTTCGGGTCAGCAAACCGGGCGGCGTGCTCCCCACTTTCGATGCCTCGCCCGCCTGCTTCCACGCCGATCAGATCGACCTCTTCGTTATCACGGAAGGCGTGGAACAGGCCAATCGCGTTGCTACCCCCGCCGACACAGGCCACACACACGTCCGGCAAGCGCCCGGCCTGTTTGAGGATTTGTCCTCGCGCCTCGACGCCGATCACACTCTGGAAGTCGCGTACCATCATCGGGTAGGGGTGCGGCCCCAGGGCCGATCCAAGCAGGTAGAAGGTATCTTCCACATTGGTGACCCAGTCGCGGATCGCCTCGTTGATCGCATCCTTGAGAGTCTTGCTGCCACTCGTGACCGGGATAACCTCGGTTCCGAGCAGTTTCATGCGGAAGACGTTAGGCTGCTGGCGGGCGATATCAACCGTGCCCATGTAGACGTGACAGTCTAATCCGAGCAGGGCGGCGGCGGTCGCGCTGGCAACGCCGTGCTGACCGGCTCCTGTCTCCGCGATGATCCGCTGCTTACCCATCCGTTTGGCGAGCAATGCCTGCCCCAGCGCATTGTTGATCTTGTGCGCGCCGGTGTGGGCCAGGTCTTCCCGCTTGAGGTAAATTTGCGCCCCGCCCAGGTGCTCGGATAGGCGGCGGGCGAAGGTCACCGGGGTGGGCCGACCGGTATAAGTTTCTTGCAAGTGTTGTAGTTCCTGTTGAAATTCCGGATCGGCCATCGCTTGACGATAGGCCGCTTCCAGTTCATCGAGCGCGGGCATCAGCGTTTCGGGCACGAACCGCCCGCCAAACTCCCCGAAATAACCGCGCTCGTCAGGGACTTCTGTCGTGTTTGTTTTGATGTATTGATCCATCAGGTAGCCTTTTATTAACCTGTTTGATTCTCAGGTGGGTTTGAATTTAATCCCACCAGAATGTTAGCTCGCCGATGATCTCGATCAGTTCCTCCAACCGTTCGACCGTTCCCACGCCCTGATCGACGATATCCGGGCAGAAGGCGTATACATCCTTGGCAAAAGCCTTGATATCGGGTGGATTGTGTTTCAACTGGATCACCACTGTATCGGTTTCTGCCTGGAGAATGTCGATCCCGCACAGCCGGTCATAAGCCTGAAACTGCTTGATCAGATCGCCGGTTTCTTTGCCATAGTTAATCGCATTCGATGCGGCGATTACCAGGATGTCGAACTGCGATTCCCCTGGGCCGATGACCAGTTCCACGCCGTCATGCCGTTCGTCGCCTAACCAATTAGTCGTGCCGAGAAAAGCCACCAACCCTTCCGGGAGTTTTTTTCGTACCTCGGCTAAACGTTGGTAAGCTTCCCGGCTGGGGCTGTAGCCCTCACGTGGGAGGATCACCGATACGGCATCGGGGTACTGTTCCCGCCCGAAATCCTGCATCGAATAGGGGCGAACCGGCTTATCGCACACCTCGCGCAGAATGCGTTCTGCTGTTTCGCGCCAGGGCATGATGTCTCCTCCGATCAGGGTACGAAACTCTTGCCGGAATACACCACCGAGGCGGACGGTGTTTTTTCGGTTTTTGGTTTTTCCTGCCGGTGAAGGTCTTCAACCGTTCTCAAGATGGTTTCGCGATCATCGTCGTTCAAACCGGGGAAGTTCTGCTTGAGTTGATCCCGCAGCCCGTTAAGTTTCGATTGCTGAATAGACATGGTTCTTCTCCTGTCAATGAGTTCAGGCAGAACGCACAGCTTTCACAAAAGCCTGCATCCGCTCGTGATCTTTTTTACCCTTTGTTGATCCTTCGACCCCGCTGGCCGTATCCACGCCCCAGGGCTGAATCGCCGCCACCCGCTCCCCGACGTTGTTCGGTGTCAGCCCCCCGGCCAGCATCAGGCGCGGAGTGATGTCTTTGATGGCTAAGGCTGTTTCGATGCTGGCCTGTTCGCCCGTCCCCCCATACAGATCGGGGTGATAAGCGTCGAGCACCAGCGAGGGCAGCCAATCGCTGTCCGGCGCGTAAGGGACATAAGTTTCGGCCTGCCGGATCGCTTCCTCCCGGTTGCGGGGCCGGATCGCCTTGACGACCAATCCCCGCAGTTCGGCCAGCAGTTCGACCGGCTCGTCGCCGCTCAACTGCGACAGGTTCAACCCGACCGCTTCGACCGCGTCAAAAATGTCGTCATCTGTTGGATTGACGAACACCCCGACCAGCAGCGGGCAGTCCTCGCCGAGCGTGGCTCGAAGTTGGGCAGCGATCTCCCCGGCCTGCGATAAGCTGAGCGAGCGCGGGCTGGGCGGGTAGAAGTTCAGGCCGAGCATATCCGCACCCGCCTGCGCCGCTGCCAATGCATCTTTAAACGTGGTTACCCCACAGATTTTTACTTTGGTCATATGCCCGTCCTTTTGCATTAGACCTCACCCCCTTCCGAACCGCTGTCAGCGGTTCTCCCTCCCCCTCTCCATTGTGGAGAGGGGAAAGACCGCCGGTCGGCTGTGGCCGACCAAGGTCAGGGGTGAGGTTTATCGGTGTGTAATCTGTGCTGCGAACTAAACGCCCGCACCGTCTCGCCGACAGCCGCCGATTTGACCAGCGCCTCGCCGACCAGCACCGCGTGTGCGCCGAGTTCACCCATCCGGCGGACGTCCTCCGCGCTGTGAACGCCGCTCTCTGCCACCAGCGTCACCCGATCCGGCACCGACTGCGCGATCTGGGCGGTGGTATTCAGATCGACGTGGAAGGTTTTCAGGTCGCGATTGTTGATCCCGATCAAAGTGGGATCGATCCGCAGCGCCCGGTCAAGTTCCGATTCATTATGGACTTCGACCAATGCCGCCATGCCCAGTTCTGAGACGAGCGCGTGCAGATCGGCTAGCTGACTGTCTTCCAGCGCGGCGACGATCAACAGGATCGCGTCGGCCCCGGCGGCCCGCCCTTCGTAGACCTGGTAGGGATCGACGATAAAGTCCTTGCGCAGCACCGGCACGGATACCGCTTCCCGGATGGTGGTCAGATAGTCCAGGCTGCCCTTGAAGAACTGCTGATCGGTCAGCACCGAGATCGCCGCCGCCCCGTTTTGATCGTAGGTCGTGCCGAGTGCCAGCGGATCGAAGGGATCGATTAACACCCCTTTGCTGGGCGAAGCGTGCTTGACCTCGGCGATCAGGGCGACCGTGTCGCGCCGCAGGGCTACCAGCATATCACGCGGGGCAGGGGCCGATCGTGCCGCATCGATCACCTCAGCCGGTGAGCGGATCGCCTGCCGCGCTGCGATCTCCTCGACGGTGTTTGCCAGAATCTTGTCGAGGATGGTGTCTGTCCTGACGAAGCTCATAGGATCAATCCCTGTGTAATGTCGATCAGCGCATCCAGCTTGTTGAGGGCTTTGCCGCTGCCAATTGAATCACGGGCCATTTCGATCCCCTCAGGTAGATCGCTGACCACACCCGCCGCCAGCAGCGCTGCCCCTGAATTGAGCAGCACCACGTCCAGCTTGGCGCTGTCTACTTCGCCGCTCAGGATGCCGCGTAAGATCGCCGCGTTGGTTGGCGCATCACCGCCGACCAGGTCGGAGATGTGCGCTCCCTCAAAACCGTAATCCTGCGGATTGAGTGTATAGGTATCGACCTCGCCGTTTTGAAAATGGCTGACCGAGTTTGGCCCGGTGGTGGTCAGTTCATCGAGGCCGCCGTAGCCGTTGACGATGATCGCCGATTCCGAGCCTAAATCCTGGAAGACCTGTGCCAGGAAGGGGGCCAGGTCGGCAGCGAACACGCCCATCAACTGACGCTTTGCGCCTGCCGGGTTGGTCAGCGGGCCGAGGATGTTGAAGATCGTCCGTACGCCGATCTCGCGGCGCGGGCCGATGGCGTATTTCATGGCGGGGTGCAGCTTGGGCGCAAACAGGAACCCGATCCCGATCTCGTTGATGCACTGCCCGACCTGCTCCGGTGTCAGGTCAAGGTTGACGCCCAGTTCGGCCAGCACATCGGCGCTGCCGCATTTACTGGTCGCTGCCCGGTTGCCGTGCTTGGCGACCGGCACACCCGCCCCCGCCGCGACAAAGGCTACCGTCGTGCTGATGTTGAACGTCCCGGAGTTATCGCCGCCTGTCCCACAGGTATCGAGCAGCCTGTCCGGTTCAACCCTGGTAGGAATCCGGGTGGCGTTGGCCCGCATCGCGCGGGCGCTGCCGGAAATCTCGCTGCGGGTTTCGCCCTTCATCCGCAGTGCCATCAGATAAGCGGCGATCTGAGCCTCGGTGGCATCGCCCGCCATGATCTGGTTCATCACCTCTTCGGCTTCCTGCGCCTGCAAATGCCCAAACCGGCTGGTAATGCCTATCGCTCGTTTAATGTCAATCGTCATGATTTCTCTCTTTCCTCCCTGAGCGTGTAATGCTCAATGAATGCATCCCTGTTTTTATTGATAGTGTTGGTCAGCCAGAGGAAAAAGTCAGCGTCTTCCTCTGTGAAGTCGTAATCCCAGCAAAAATCCGGCCCAAGTATCCATTGTGGCGCACGCGGGTAAGTTACTTCTAACTGCCTGTCGCCATCTTTTAGCAAAGTGAAGCGGTGTCGGTGTCCACGTAGTTGTTCCAATTCAAGCTGATTGGCTTCCCCACCCAGAAAAAACTGCTGTCGGTTGTGAAAAAGAACCGGCCCTTTTGAAGTTGAATACAGCCCATAGTAATCGTGGGATAGTTTGATATAGAGTCCTCTGCAATTTTCTATGTCTCGTTCGGCCTCCGTCAGTTCAGATTTCGGCACTTCTTCGAACTCGCCCGTGTCGGTTTGATAGCGTAAACGCCTCCGAACGGGTGCTTGATGTCCATTACCTGACGCGCAGGTAGAAACCGTGAATCTGATACAGAATAATGCGGCACATCGTCAGACCTGGATATCCAAAAAGTTCTTCAAGATTTTCATCCCGAAGGTTGTCAGGATGCTCTCCGGGTGGAACTGCACCCCGTAGACCGGGTAATACTTGTGGCGGATCGCCATCGCAACTCCATTCTCGGTGAAGGCCGTCAGCCGCAGCGAATCGGGCAGCGGCCCCTCAACGATCAGGCTGTGATAGCGGGTGGCCTCAAATGGGCTGGGGACGCCCGCAAACAGCGGATCGCCCTTGTGATAGATCATGCTGGTCTTGCCGTGCATCAACTGTTCGGCGCGGGAGACCTGTCCCCCGAAAGCCTGCCCAATGCATTGATGCCCCAGGCACACCCCCAGGGTCGGAATCTCCGGCCCCAGTTCTCTCAGCACATCGAGCGATATCCCACCGTCGTCGGGTGTGCCCGGCCCTGGCGAGATCACGATATGGGTAGGAGCCATCTGCCTGATCTCTTCAATGGTGATCTCGTCGTTCCGCACGACACATAAATCCGCGCCGAGTTCGCCCAACTCCTGCACCAGGTTATAGGTAAAGCTGTCGTAATTATCGATTACCAGAATCATCTTGTCCCTCTCCTACAATAAGCCCTGTTCAGCGTGCCGGATCGCCACATCGAGCGCCCTGGCCTTGTTGACCGTTTCTTCATATTCCCGCGTCGGATCGCTGTCCGCGACGACACCGCCCCCGGATTGCACGTAAACCGTATCGCCCTGCATGACCACCGCCCGGATGGTGATGCAGGTATCCATCGAGCCATCGTAGCTGAAGTACCCGACCGCACCTCCGTAGATGCCGCGCCGCGTTCCTTCTAACTCCTCGATGATCTCCATTGCCCGGATTTTAGGTGCGCCGCTCAATGTGCCCGCCGGGAAGGTGGCAGCCAACAGGTCGATGGCATCCATATCCTGCCTGATCTGTCCGTCAACCTGGCTGACGATGTGCATCACATGGGAATAGCGTTCGATGGTCATCATCTTCGACACTTTGACCGTCCCATATTTAGACACCCGGCCCAGGTCATTGCGGCCCAGGTCAACCAGCATCACGTGTTCGGCCCGCTCTTTGGGATCGGCCAGCAGGTCAGCCTCCAACGCCTTGTCTTCGGCTTCGGTCTGTCCGCGTGGACGAGTCCCGGCGATGGGACGCACGGTGGCTACACCGTCTTCCAGTCGGACCATCATCTCCGGTGAGGCTCCGATCAGGCTGAGCGGAGTCCCTTCGCCGTTGATCGACTCAAACAGGAACATATACGGCGACGGGTTCAACGCCCGCAGCGCCCGGTAGATGGTCAGTGAGGGGGCGCTGGTTTTCCGGCTGAAGCGCTGCGAGGGCACGATCTGGAAGGCGTCCCCGGCAGCGATATATTCCTTTGCCCGCCGCACGTTTTCTTCATATTGCTCCTGGGTCATGTTGGAGGTCATCGGCTGGGCCAGTGGACTGCCTGCCGGTGCGATTGGTGGCAGCGGCTGGTTGATCGCCACCGTGATCTCGTCGATCCGCCGCAGGGCATCGTCGTAAGCGGCGTCTGGATTACCGGTGTTATGGGCATTCGACAGGATCAGCAGGTGGTGCTTGACATGGTCGAAGATCACCAGGGTATCGACCAGCAGCAGGATCGCCTCCGGCACGTCAAGATCGCGCGAGGCAGTGACGGGCAGCCGCTCGAAATGGCGCACCATGTCATAGCCGATATAGCCGACCGCTCCCCCAATAAACCGGGGCAGCCCTTCGATCTTGACCGGGGTGCGCTGGTTAAGTTCATGCCGGACATAATCGAGCGGATTTTCCCCCGGCTCGATGGTGAGTGTTTCGTCTTGGCCGTTGAAGGTGCGGTGTACCTCGCCATTCTGGATGGTGATCTTCCCCCTCGGATTGACCCCCAGGAATGAATACCGCCCAATCTGTGCGCCACCCTCGACGCTTTCCAGCAGGAAGGACGGCAGCCCTAACTGCTTCAGCTTGAGGTAAACCGAAACCGGTGTTTCAAGGTCGGCCAGGATCGTCCGGTAAACCGGCACCAGGTCGCCTTGCTTGAACAGTGAATAAATCTCTTCCCGTGTGGGGGTGATGTTAACGGCTACATCAGCAGGAAATATCATGGTTTGTTCCTCTCCTCGTCAAAACTATCTCTCTCCCCTAGAATCGAAAAAGCCCCTTTCGTACAAGGACGAAAGAGGCTCCGTGGTGCCACCTTGTTTAAGGAACTTCCATATAGAAAGTACCTTCACTCTGTAGGGTGCGGGCTGAAACATCAGCCGATACCCCGCGCTCTGATAACGGTGCGCACTCCGTGACAAACTACTTAAGGGGACTTGTTCGTTTGTCCAGCTCACTGGCCCATTCAATACCGGCGCTGGTACCACCTTCTCACCAATCGGTGGCTCTCTGAACCCCGCTTTGATACCTACTATTCCAGATCACTGCCATTTGATATGTTATTGCCTAAAATCCTAGCCGGAAGTAAATAAAAAGTCAAGGATTTGGTTGGGGAAAAGTTTTCATGGCTTGGGCGGTTCAGCCGGTGGCAGCGTGAAACTGAAAGTGCTGCCCTTTCCCGGCTCGCTTTCGACGCCGACCTCACCACCCAGGCGGGTGATGATCCGTTCTACAATGGAGAGGCCCAACCCATCTCCCTTGACGCTGCTCCCATCCAGGCGGCTGTGACGGATAAACAACTTCGCCCGGTCTTCTGGTGAGATTCCGGGACCGTTGTCTTTAACCCAGAACCTGATCATGCCGTCGGGTTGGACAGTTGCGCCTAACTCAAGATGCGGGGGCCGCCCGCCATATTTGATAGCGTTGCTGACATAGTTGACCCATACCTCTTCGATCCAGGGGCCGTAGCCGTGAGCCAGCGGCCACGATTTCGGGATATCAATCTGGGCTTCGTAGGTGCGAATCAGGTTTGCTAACCGCTGCCTGACACCGTAGATCGGGATAATCATATCCAGGTCTGTGGCCGGGATTTCTTGATCCTCGCGGAGGCTGGAAAGCAGCAGCAGTTCATCAACGATATTAGACAGTTTAGCCGTGTATGTTCGGATATTATCTAGCCCTTCTTTGATCTGTTCCTCTGTTGAGGGATATTCATTGTCGGTGAGTACATCCGCGAATCCCATCACAATCGATAATGGCCCCTTGATGTTGTGGGCGACAGTGTGGGCAAAGGCATCTAATTCTTCGATTAACTGCTCACGTTCTTCTTCCGACCGTCTGCGCTCGGTCACATCCTGGCCGAAGATAAAATAGGCAGACTCACCGTGTAACCGGATGGGGACGGAGCGAGTCTCCAAAAATATAATCGTGCCATCCTTTTTCATGACTTGCAGTTCTGTCGTTTGGTTGCTTTGTCCGGAGGCCAACCGCTCGATTCTTTCTTTCACCACTTCTATCGATTCGTTGGCAACTATATCAAAGGGAGTCAGGCCGACCATTTCTTCCATCCGGTCATAGCCGAACATTTCCACCCCAGCCGGGTTGAAGTAAATGTAATGCCCGTCCTTCAGAATCGATACGCCTATAGGCATCAACTCGACCAGGCTGCGATAACGGTTTTCCCCTTCACGCAGGGCTTCCTCGGCGATCTTGCGCTCGGTGATATCCAGATAGGCGCTCTGGATGGCGGTTTGCCCATGATAGTCTATCACCGTGGAGTAGGTTTCCAGCCAGCGGATAGAACCATCTTTTCTAAAGGCACGAAATTCAAAACGTTCCGGTGCTGATTCCCCTGACAGCCGCTGCTGCATATGGATCATTGCTTCTCCCCGCTCCTCCGGGTGGATGACCTGAAACATCTCTTCGGCGATAAAGGAGGTAATCTCATCAACTGAATAGCCTAATATGTCGGCGATAGTAGGGTTGGCAAAGACCATCCGGTTGTTCTGAAAAATAGTCAGACCTTGCAGAGAGTGGTCAACCAGCACCCGGTAGGCTTCTTCTGCCTGGCGGCGCTCGGTGATGTCACGCAGTATAACCAGACAACCGGTGCGCTTGCCCTGCTGGTCAGATAGGGGCGTGTGTAACAGATCGAAGTAGCGCGGGCCCTGTCTGGTTTCCAGGTTAATGGATATCGAATCAAGGGGCTTTTCTTTGTCCGGCCTGGGCCAGTTAGGGAACTGCTCGGTGATCAGCCTGCCGGTAGGCTTCTTCTCCTGCGGCCCAATCAACCGCCTGGCAACCGGATTGAGATCAACGATCCGCATTTGCATATCGAGTACAAACACCGGATCGACCATCTGATCAAAAATGGCGGCCCGTGCGATAGGAACCATGTCAAGCAGTTGTTGGCGAAATAGGCCCCAGGCCAGGATCAGGTTGCTTATACCAAAAATTTCCGGGAAAATATCGCGGTGGGTAGGTGGAAATATCCCCATAATGGCTATCAGCCCACCCATAAAGGGGAACAGCACGCCGATTAAGACCACGCCAATCTGCAATTGAAGCGGGCGGGGAGCACGAGAGAAATAGGTAAACAACAACCCCAACACGATCAGGGCGATCCCGATCAAATAGGCGGCATCAATCCACATCCCCACACCAAATTCGTAGACCAATGCCGGGGTAGGGGTGCTCTCGACCAGCCGGGGAGATTGGCGAACCAGGTGATGGATCGGGTCAGTCCAGGCGAGGACTGTGATCAGCACCGGCTCAATTGCCAGCAGCCAGCGCACCCAACGCTTTAACAGTCCCCGGTGATTGGTGTAGTGTATGGCAAAAATCAGGCTGGATAATACCATGACACTCTCGGCGGGAAATTGAATATTATCCCAGATGATCTTTGCTTCGAGGGTTGGGCTGAGGACTTCGAAACCATGCCCCAATGACCACAGCGCCGCACCGAGCAGCATACACATAAAAGGCCACGCCCCCGTCACCGTCCGCCGTCTGAAAGCGACGGCAGCCAGAATCAGGGAAATCGTTCCTGATAAAAACGGTGTGATAATAAATAACGTTTCCTGGTGAACTGGCATGTTTCCCTGGTCTTGTTATCTGTTGTGGTACGTTCAGTCTGCCGACAGATGCACTAAGAATTTTTTGAGGGTATAGAGTACGCAGCGATAGTTGTGGGTGGGGCGGAATTGTTGTAAATGAATGTCACCGCAGTCTATGCTTTTATTTTATCATAATATGTTTAAGTTGATTGCAGGGGTGACAGTAGGAGTATTAACTTGATACTGGTTTGTAATGTGGGGGAGCGAGGCTCGCAGCAGGATATTTTGCTGCTACAAATGATAGAGAGGGCTGATCAGCCAAATCCCTAATCGGTTTGGTTTTCCCCGTTTATTTGTATAACAATTCTACCTTCTCGATAAAGATACATTTCCTGTCCTGCAAAGGTGGCGAAGGTAAATTGATGAATAAAGTCAGGTCTTTTTTCTTTTCTCGATCTGGGTGTGAAAATACCTTGCTGAATAGCCCAATGATATATGCTGATATCAACGGGAAACAAGACTAAGTGGCCGTCCAATTTATGCATGGCTATCCACGATTCGGCTGTCTCTTTACTGGTGAATACGCCACTCACATGGGTGGAATTCAATCCGGTGAATAACCAGATGGCTGGCCGTAATTTGCTGGGTATATCGCTCAATTTACGCTGCTCAATTGCCATACCTATGTTTCCACCTTTCCCATTTTCATAATGATAGTGGGGCTGGCTGGCACTGGTAAATTGACCTATAAAGTGAGCAGTAAAATCTCTATCCTTTTTGGGGTGGAAAATCTTTTCTTTTATTGCCCAATCATAGACGCCAATATCAAGCGGGTAAGCGGTCAATAAACCACTGAGCTTATCGGCATGAATCCAATCCTCAGCCAGAATCATCGAAGAAAATACGCCGCTTGCAGGCTGCCACGGTGCCCCATTAAATACCCAGGCATATTGATAGTCTTCTATGTTCATTTCACCTGCCGATTTTAAGCAATATCAACCAACCTGATCCCGCGTGAGACACTGTAGTCCCGCTCGATCAGATTGATCTCCTCCAGGCGCTCAAGGTGGCGGCGCACGGTATTGACGCTTTTCCAGCCAAAGGCGGCCTGCACCTCGCGGAGTGTTGGCGCATAGCCAAACCGTTGATGATACCGCCGCAGGTAGCGGTATAACTCCTGGGTGACCGGCGAAAGATCGGCCAGCACCTCGTACTCAACCAGCTTGACGAACAGGCTGTCCTCCGCTTCTGGTGGCGGCTGTTGGCCCTTCCTCTTCGGATCGGCGTAATAGCTGAAGATGCGCATCCCACAGGCATTGCAGCGGATCAACACCCGTTCCGAGTTGCGTATAGCCCATACCGCCTTTTCGCCACAGGTATCACAGATCACGTTGAGTGGCACCGTCCGGCTTTTCTTCTTTCGTTTCTCACCCATTTGTTGACTCCCGCCTTCCCAAACCTTACAATACATGCTGAGTAGTTGTTATGATTGACCGTCCGCCAACCGAGAATCTTTTTTTTATGGATAACCCACCCGTCAACGAAGAGCGTGTTCAAGCGCTGGCCGATATTTTCAGCCTGGTTGCTCTGATCGGCAGCATCGATAAGGCTGCTGTGCAAAGGGTGCTGCTCTCGTTAGGCAACACATTGGCCGGTGTGAAAACAAAGGCCGCTGTGGATCGCGAACTGGCTCGTAAAATCCTGGTCGAGATCGCCAAAGAGGGCGATGAGCAAAAAGCAATTCAGATCGCCGGGGACATTAACCTGGTGGCCCGCGCCTGGAAACCGGTGTTGGATGAATATCTGGGTGTTGATGCCCATCGTAAACTGCCTTTTGCCGAAATTATCTACGCCCTGGTTAATTACAGCGGCGTGGCGCTTCAGGATCATGAAGCGTTTGAACGCTTCGGCGGCCCCGATGTGGTGCTGCCGATGACCCAGCTTACCGCCGCACTAAAAATCTACAAAGTCCCCAAGCCGCTCCTTGAGTGGCAGTTGGTCGGGTTCCGTGATCCGCCCGATCAGGCCCTGATCGCGTCCGACCCGGAGAACATTTACCTGTTCAAGGCTGCCTCTGCTCCAACCGAACTGCGCTTCTCTGAACTGGAACGCGCCGCCGAAGGCGATGCCCGTCACGAGCATGACGTGAAGGTAGACGAGCCGCTATTTGCCGCCTTTATTGCCGGTTTGTTGGGTGATATGCTGTATTGGTCGGCACGTTTGCGGTCACATGCCTTACCCGGCCACGAAATCTGGCAGCGCCTCAACGTTCTGCTTGCCGGTCCAGAGGCTGACATACTGGACAAAGCCGATCAGATGGATAAGACCTGAACGGCTGCGCTGTCTGGCTGCTACCACCGGTCACTACCATGAGCCAGCCTTGTCAGAGTATCACGCCGGAAACCAGGAGTCAATAGAAGAACAGTGGGGATCCGGTTTGAATTTGATTAGAACTTT
>JBNKDD010000153.1:0-13528 GCA_050288085.1 Anaerolineae bacterium | reverse complement strand
GGTTCGACGTAGGCGGGCGGTGGCCCCGATGAGGGTGGATCACACCCGCCGCCGCCGCCTTCTTCGGGCATTTTGCTGTACAGGATGGTGTCGTGCTTGAGTTCGGCCCAACTGCCCAGCACGGTATTCATCTCCCGGTAGGCCCAGTTGGGTGTCTGCATAACCTGTGGATAACTGGAGTCCTTAGGCATAAGCACCGACAGGAACGTATACAACCAGGAATCATAGGCCCGTGACAGCCATTCTTCGGTCGGCGTAGCATTGACGCCTTCCTGGAGCATAGCAACCTGATCGGGGTAGTTGGGATAATCGCTTTGTCCGGCAGCCTTGACGGCATCCAATCCAACTGGGGAACCAAAGACCGCCGTGATGTCGGGGCCGGTGGGCAGATGACGCTGCTGGCCTGTGCTGCTGGGATCCACCGCATCAAACATCAACTGCTGGAAGATATTGCCGTCTACCGTGAAGCGCTGGCCCATAAAGCGCCAGCCTGTATTAAGCTCCAACTGAGCGACCCAGTCAACGAAGGTCGAATTGATCCGCGGCGAGGGCAGCTCGGATTTCGCACTGTTGGTAAACTCCTGCCAGCGGGCATTGTCGGCCAGGTCGGCAATAGTCGCCTCGTCGCCGTAAATGGTGTCCATCAGGGCAGCATATTCGAGCGGCCCGGTGTCATCTGATGGTCCTACCAGGAAGGTCAGCACCTCGTGAATGTCGCCCCACACCCTGGCGGCAGGGCGTCCATCGGTCATGTCGGCGCGGCGCATCGCCAGCGTGATGATCAGTGGGGTGCGATCATATTTCGGGCTAGGGGGTGTCCCGGTTGTGAGTTGTTCATCCGCTAGTTGAAAGTGCACCCGTCCCAGCCAGCTCATCCCCCGGAAATATTGTTC
This sequence comes from Anaerolineae bacterium, assembly GCA_050288085.1. Lineage (GTDB taxonomy): Bacteria > Chloroflexota > Anaerolineae > Aggregatilineales > UBA3940 > JBNKDD01. The sequence continues at coordinate 12,635 of JBNKDD010000153.1, read as the reverse complement.
CAGTATCGGATCGCCAGCGTAGTGCCCGACCGGTTTATAAGCCCCATAGTCATCCGTAAAGGTCGGAAGCAAGGATGATGGAGCCTTGCCGCCCCCGGCCATGATCTGCTCGACCTGCGGTGTGACCAGCGATTGCACCCGCGAGTCAACCGGGTATTGGGGATCGAACAGTTTAAGCGCCACGCTGAGATAAGCCGCTGCCACCAGTGTGTCCTCTTCGATGGATGTTCCTGTGGTTTGCGGCAGGGATACTAATATCTCGTCGAGTGTGGCCTGGGTGATATCGACCATCTCCGGGTAGAAGACTTCGCGCTCCAGCGCTTTGAGCATATCGTCAAAGCCCAGGTGGACGGCGTGCAGGGCCGAGTCAACGGTGACATAGTAGGGTTGTCCCCGTCGCCCGACCTGACTCTGGATATCAAAGAACTGCTCCTCCTGGCTGTGGATGACGACAAAGCCGTTTTGGATCAGGAACTGCCGCTGCTCGTCGGTTAGATTGGCGGTAACCTGCGGATTGGAGAGAGTGGGAAGATCGACCGGCAGGGAATAATCCGCCCCGGCATAGGGCACAGCTTCCCAGACGGTCGGCCCTTCGCCGCCAAATGACTGGCTGAAATCGACGTTGAAGTCGTTCAGCTTATCCGCCGATGCCGGTGGAACGTCGGCAGGCTCTTCAGATGGTGTATCGGTCGGTTGAGATAATTCGGGTGTCGATGAGGTTTCGGTGGCGGGCTGTGATGTAGACGTGGTCGCTTGGGTGCTGCACGCAGACATCAATAACAGAGAGATCGTTAGAACTGCTCCTGGCCGTCGCATTCAAACCCTCCAGTAGAGTATTGTGTTTGTCCAATCATTATACTCTGTATTTAGCTCGTCTCTGTCAATCGACGGGATAGCGTAGGTGCACAGTATTTACGCCAGGAGATCTGAATACGTTTCACCCCACCGACCGGCGGGGCAGGTAAGTCGATAGCACAATCGATGTGCTCACCTTGCCGTAGTTCATCAACTGCTGCACCAGCCCCTCCAAATCTCGCATCGACTCGAATGTCGCCTTGATCAGGATATCCCGCTCCCCGGTCGTGCAGTAGCATTCGGTCACAGCGGGCTGATTGACCGCAAACTGGTAGATCGGATCGCAGTGCCCAGCACCGGACGTGACGGTGATGTAGACCGTCACCGGGAATCCAACCTTCTCCGGGTCAATGGCGGCATGATAGCCGGTGATGATCCCGGCTTCCTCCATCCGGCGGACACGCTCGACAACCGCCGGGGCGGTCAACCCGACCTGCCGCCCGATCTCTGAGAAAGGCAGCCGGGCATTCTCTTGAAGCAGGTGGAGGATGTGCCGCCCTACGTCATCAAGTAGTTTTGCCGCATTGGGATCATTAAAAGTGGTCATCATGTTTTACTTTGGATGTGCGGGGTCGAACCCCCGTTTTTCTTTTGAATCGCCATGTACAACCTGCCTTGAAGATTCTAAGATCATGTGACGGTTTAATTGTAATGGATGCGGCGAAATAATTTCAAGGAGGGCATATGGACAGCAGCAAACCTTATTTTGACGACGTGGCCGGAGACTGGGATTCGATGCGCAGCGGCTTCTTCTCGACAGAGGTGCGGGATCGAGCCTTGGCTGAGGCCGGTGTACAGGCCGGTGAGGTAGCCGCCGATATCGGCGCGGGCAGCGGCTTTGTGACCGAGGCGCTTCTCACAGCAGGCGTGCAGGTGATCGCGGTTGATCAATCGGAGGCGATGTTGGCGGTGCTTGCCGATAAATTCGCCGGGCAGCCGGTCGCCTGCCAGGTGGGGGAGTCGGAGGCTTTGCCCATCGAGGATGCTGGCGTTCGCTACACCTTCGCGAATATGTACCTGCATCACGTCGAGCGGCCTGCCGAAGCCATCCGTGAGATGGTCAGGGTGCTGCAACCCGGCGGGAAACTGGTCATCACCGACCTGGATGAACACGACTTTACCTTTCTCCGCGAGGAGCATCATGATCGCTGGATGGGGTTCAAGCGCGAGGACGTGAAAGGCTGGTTGGAACAGGCCGGGCTGACGGCAGTGTCGGTCGATTGCGTGGGGAGCAACTGCTGTGCCGATTCGGCATGCGGTAGTCAGCAGGCATCGGTTAGCATCTTTATCGCTTCTGGCATGAAAGGATATACCGCATGATTGGGATTAATGACTTCAAGCGCCTTGACCTTCGGATCGGCCAGATTCTCACCGCCGAACCGATCCCTAAAAAGCAGCGCTTATTAAAAGTGCAGGTTGATCTGGGTGATGAGCAGCGAACGCTGGTCGGCGGGCTGGCCGAATACTACACCCCCGATCAACTTGTCGGGCTGCAAGTCGTCGTCGTGGCGAACCTGGAACCAGCGATGATTGGTGGTGTCCGCTCAGAGGGCATGATGCTGGGTGTAGGATGCAGCGAAGGCCAGGATGTGGCCTTATTAACCGTCAATAAGGCCGTGACGAGCGGTACACGGGTTGAGTAGAAATTCGTAGGGGCAAGGACCTTTAGGCTGTGTTGCCCCTACGATTATCAGCTAATTCTGGCCAACAATCTCATAGACCAGGATTTGCCCGATCTTCTTGGTCCAGTCGAACAAACTGATAGCAACCAACTCACCATCCATATCGATATCCAGGTAGTAGGACTGCCCTGTATTTTTGGTTCCAGGAACCGAGAGTTGATGCGTCAGCTCCCACACCCCATTTTCCAACCGGCTGCAATAGGCCGACCCAAGATACCGCAAGTAGTAACTAGATACCGGCACCCCGGCAAAGACAATCTGGTCACCATCTATGACGACAAACGTCCAGATTTGATTGGGTCTCCCTGGATCGGTCGAGCCGACCGGGTTATAGATCCCGTCAAGCGGCCTGGGTACAGTATTCTGGGTAACCTGGCTCCAATCACCATCCGGGCTGATATCCTCATAGACGATCACCGGCGGGAAATCATCACCCGGTGTGAACCCGGTCCCGATCACCACCCGCCGACCGCTGAGGTCCAGTGATGCGCCGATCTGCTCCCGGTTATACGTCCCGGCGTCAAGTGTCGCCCGGAGTTTCCACTCATCCCCTGTCCGCTGGTAGACCAGGGCAACAACCGGATAGTCTGGGTTGTTTAAACCAACGGTCAGGGTATCTTGATCCAGGGCGAGTAGTTGAGGGGCAAAACCGGCCTGCTCAGGCGCATCTATCCTGGCCCGGACTGACCAGACGCCAGCCGACCGGGTAAAGATCATGATCCCCCTCGACCCACCAATGGCCGCCGTATCACCGCTCAAGGCAGCCGTGTAGTCCATACCCGCCTCGTTGATAGTAGCGTCCTCCGGCAGCACCAGTTGACCCTGTTCGATCCAGCTTGACCCGTCACGAAGATAGGCTCGGAAGTCATAATTACCGTTGGTCGGATCGCCAATGATGACCGTATCTCCATCGGCGGCGACCACCGCGCCAAAGTTTTCCACCTCTTCCGGTTTGGCGATATCAAACCGTTCCCAATCCTCACCGGACAGGGAGAAGATGTGCGCATCCCAACCGGAGGGATCGAACCGCTGCCCGGCGACAATCATTTGCCCGCTGATCGCCAGTGTTTCGCCGAACCGGTCATCCGGCTCACTAACCGGTGACATGATCGTCCATGATTCGGCGACGGCAACCAGGCCCAGGTCGGCAGCCGTGGGCGTGGTATCCTCTGGATAGGGGGATGGTATGTAAAATAGAAAGGCCGTTTCCGGTAAATTCTCCCCAATAGCACCTGTCTTCGGCGCACCAATCGCCACCATGTCTCCAAAAATATCAATGGAAGAACCGAAGCTGTACAGCTGCTCTATGTCCCTGGCATGGAGGGTATCTGGCCGCCAGGTGGAATCCCCTAGCTTTTTGAACCGGTAAGCCCGCCCCCGGATAGTTCCCTGCCCGGTTGCTTTGATAGCCAGTTCACTCACCGCGACGAACTGTCCATCGGTGGCGACATCAAACCCAAACGTGGCTTCGGGGATCGGGTCAGGGTTATCCAACCGGGTTTCGAGCACCTCGCTCCAATCTTGCTGATCGCTCAAGTCCTCAAATATGAACGCCGCGCCGGGCTGCACCAATTCTCCTGCCGGATCGAAGTAAGTCCCCACCGCGATCAGGGAATCTTTAATATCCACCGCATAGCCAAAAACGGAGAAAACCGTATCTTCAGGCTCGGTGAAAACCGCCCGCCTGACCCAGTCCGACCCATCCAGTTGATAGACGTGTACGCCGCCCTCGCCGCTGTCTGGATTGTCGCGGCCCAGCATCCCGACCGCCAGCGTATTCGAGTCAAGGGCAACCGATGCGCCGAATTGATCGTATTCTTCCGGCTCCTCAAGCGTCAGGACGGTCTGTTGTTTCCAGGAAACGGTAAGCTTATAAATATGCACGGCCCCGGCATACAGGATATCGCCGTCCTCACCTCGATAATTCGGCCAGCCCACTGCCAGCATATTGCCATCGATGGCGACCGACGTCCCAAATCCAAATTTGTCCGCCTCGCCGCCGATAGTCTGCTGGAGCGCCCAACCATCCGAGCCAGCCTGGTAGATCGATACCGCGCCGCTTCCCCAGCCAACCGCTATCGCATCCTGATCATCAATCGCAACCGACAGGCCAAAGTGGAAACCCTCAACCGTTTCCGGTGGAGTGAGGACTTGTCGAAGCTCCCACAGATTGCTGCTGTCGTTGAACCGGTAGATATAGACTGCCCCGCGCTTCGAACGTGAATCGGCGTCAGAATCCCCCAGATCAGAACGGGGCGCACCGACCACCACCACCTGATTGCTGTTGATGGCAATTGATCGGCCAAAGTCATCTTCCAGGCCATATCCTTCCGGCAGCACCAGCCTCGTGAGGACCGGCCCCGGTTCAGGCATCACCGGTATGCCGACCGGAGTCGGTGATACTTCCGCTGCCGGTGTGACCATTGGTGTTGGGGGAAGCGGCGTCTGATTAGGTTCTGCCGCCGCCGTAGGTTCCTCCATGACCGCCACCGGGCCGGGTTGGTTCAGGAAGGGGATCATTTGTTGGAGTTCAGGCACCAGGAAAACCGAAGCAAACAGGACGATGATCACCAGCAGCATGGTGGCGATCAAGATCGGCAGGCAGCCACGCCGCCGGGGTTTCTCTTTCTCCACGCCCAATACCTGAGTCTGCATCGAGTGATCGGTGTCATCATCCAGGAAGGCCATATCGAAGGCATGCGGTGTTTCGGTCAGATCGACTTCCTCAGCCGGTTCGAGGGCGTGCCGTATCCAGTCAAGCTCCCGTTCACTGGTCGCGAGACGTGACGCCCGTCTCAGGGATTCCAGCCGGTCTTCTTCGTTATCTGCCAGTTGAGCACGGATCGCCCAGGCTAACGCGTTGTCAGGGTCAAGCCTCAATTCCTGGTCGATGATCTCGTAGGCTTCCTGGGTTCTTCCTTCCCGTGCAAGCTCGATGGCCCATTGAATTACTTCGTTCATTCTCTTACCTGTATGGTTCTAATGTAAACAGCAGCGCGCCCCCAACAATGTCCGGTGGGGGGGATTGATCCGGTGCTCCGGCTGCGACCTGATCGCCGTCTATTGCCACCGACCAACCCACCATCGATGGGGGAATATCTTCTATGCCGGACGTCGGCATAAACAGGCGGTGTGATTCGATCCAGTTGTTACCATCGTAAGTAAACACGAAAACCTGCCCGGCCTGATGAGCACCGGGTAAACCCTCCCAGGGCGCACCGACTACCAGGATATCCCCCTCAAGGTCAATCGAATGCCCGAAGGACAATCCCTCCACCGGGTTCTGGAGCGTGACGGTGGATTCCCACATGCCGGAGTCTTCCTCGTAAATGGTAATCACATTGTTATTGGATGGTAAAACAGTTGGTAAATTGCTCACAGCGATTCTACTGCCATTGACGGCAACGGCAAATCCGAACCGGTCTTCCGGGGTGATCTGCTCTTTCGTTAGCTGGAATGCTTCTTTCCATGAGTTCCTGCTGAACTCGTAGACGTAGACCGTATCATCATCCGTATTGGCGGGTTGATTGCCGATGACCAGCCGGTTGCCATCAAGGGCCAATCGGTGACCGAAGAACAGGCCAACATCCTCGCCCTCGCCGAGTATCTGCGGTTTCTCCCAGGTGCGGGAATCACCGGGTTGGTAGATGAAGACCAGCCCGTTTTCACCCGCCGCCGGATCGATGGTCGGTGCGCCGACGGCGAGGGTATTGCCGTCTAAATCCACCGCATTCCCGAACATCAGGCCCGGTATTTCGGGCAGCAGAATGAACATCTTCTTCCATTCCCCGTTCTTGCGGGCGAAGACGTAAGTCGCCCCCCGGAGCTGATCGCCCGGCTGCCCGGCATCACCTACCAGGGCATTATCCCCTGGTGCACCGACCGCCAGCATATCGCCGTCAAGGGACACTGACCAGCCAAAAAGGTCGTTAGTACCCTCAACCATATCCGATGATAGCTGCTGCTGCGGCCACCAGTGGTCGCCCTCACGGGCATAGATATACACCTTGCCGGTAGTATTTGCCTCGCCCGGTACACCAACAACCAGCGTATCGCCGTCCACATCAACCGACCAGCCGAAGTTGCCGTTGTCTTCCAGGGCCTGAACATCCGTTTTCCCGCTAAACAGGTGCAGTCCGTCAACGTTTTCCGGGACGGTCAGGTGATCGGGCGGCGTCAGTGTGATGGTTGGATCTACGGTGCCAGATGGAATGGCCTCGGTCGGGATGAGGGTGGCGGTCAGGGTGGGGACGGATGTTGGGGTGGGAAGCCCGTTTTCAGTCGGGGGTAGTGGAGTCGGGGTGATGACCGGGGTGGCCGATGGTTGGAATAAAGCCCGCAGCGATGCGACCTGCGGTTGGTCAGGGACGACGGCCATCAGGGTGATCCCGCCGCCGATCACGATCACAAACAGCAGAACGATCACCCATACACAGCCCCGGCGGTTGGCCGGTTCTTTGACCACCGCCGCACGTGTCGTTGCATCAGCCGGGACTTCCGGCTCTCTGATCAGCCTCCGGGTTGCCATCGCAGGCGCTGTGGCTTCAGCCGGGATTTCCGGCTCCTCGTCTTCGAACTGATCCCTGGTTTTCATCACCTGGGTTCGCGACGAGACCTGGGTCTGCTCGATATTAACGTCTGGTTTGCCCATCCTGATCGGGGCGGTGTCATCGGGCCTGAGGGTGAGGGGGGGAAGCGTTACGCCCAATGCTTCCAACTGTTCACGGGTTTCGAGGTGGTGGGGAGCCAGTTCGAGGGCCTTTTTCAGATAGGCGATTTTCTCACCGGGCTCGGTCGCGATTTGCCCCCGCAGCCGCCAGGCCCGCGCGTTTTTTGGCTCCTCGCCGATGACGGCCTCGACAATCTCACTGGCGGCCTCCAGGTTACCTGTTTCGATTAATTCCAATGCCCGGTGCAATAGTTCATCTATCATGCTTACATCCCCTACCTGATCGGTTGGTGACAGAAAACAAAGGGGCGCTGTAGGTTTTATCAACCCGTACCAACGCCCCGGTGTTTTTAGATTGTATTATATTACTCCCGGCTGTCTATCTATTCCGGCGGCAGTTCAAAGATAATCAGCGAGCCGGTATCCCCTTCTGAGTCAAGCAGCGGTGCGCCCGTCACGGCAACCGATCCCTGGATATCAACCGACAGCGGGAACTCGGCAGTGTCGAGGGCGGTCGGTGCGGTCAGGACTTCACGCACGTCCCAGGTTCCCTCGCGGCGCTCGTAGATGATCAGCCGACCGGGGTTGAGTCCCGGTATGGATGGGGCCAGCCCAACCGCTCCGACCGCCACCATTTCGCCATCGGTGGCAACGGCGGTTCCGAACTGCGCTTCGCCCAGAATGGACGGTGCAGGCAGCCGGGTTTCGATATAGGTTCGCCAGTCGCCAGGGGCGCTGTTATCTTCGAAGATAAAGGCCTGTCCGGGTAGTTCGGGGAAGGAACGCGCCCGCGTCCCGGCTACGATCATCCCCCCGGCGATATCCAACGGCCAGCCGAAGGACTCGAAGCTGCCGTCTTTGGTGACCGTTATCTGGTTTTTCTGTTCCCAGGTTTGATCCTCAAGCTGGTAGACGTAAACCGCGCCCGGTGCATAGGGTAGTGCTTGCCCGGCTCCTAATGCCCCGACCGCTATCGTGTTCCCATCGACGGCAACGGCCTGCCCGAACCGATCCCCTTCGGCGGGATCGTCGGCGCTCAATTCCTGTACCTGAGTCCAGGTGCCGTTGTTTTGCGCATAGATATAGACCGCGCCCGTGCCGTTATCGGCTTCCGGCGCACCGATCACCAGGGTCTCGCCGTCGAAAGCGACAGCCTGTCCAAACCCGCCTGTCCCGGTCAGGGTGGCGATGTCTTGCCAGCTTTCGCCATCCTGTTGGAGCAGGTATACGGCGTCGCCGCTCCGGGTTCCGACCGCCATCGTTTCGCCGTCAAAGGCAATCGCAGCTCCGAATCCCTGATCCTCTTCGGGATTGGGGGAGGGCAGGGCCATCATGTTTACACCAGCAGCCCAGTTTTCTCCCCGGCGTTGGATGACATAGACTTTGCCCGCGTCGGCATAATCGGCAGTATCCTCAAATGGGCCGCCGACCAGGATCAAGTTATCTCTCAGCAAAACCACCCGGCCAAAATCAGGATCGAACCCGTCGATCTGCTGCACGGCCAGCGAGGTGGTAGACGGCGGGATGAAGATATTCTCGCCGTAGGGGATCGCCGTTGGCGTGGGTAATACCGGGCTGGGGACGACCGTCGGGATATCCGTTGGCGGAGCCTCCGGGGTGACGCTGGCGATCTCGGTAGGAACGATGGTTGGTGTCAGGCTGGGCGGTATATCAGCCGTTGGTGAGGGGCCCTCAGCCGGTTCTTCGGCACCCGGAGTCACCTCTGCGACTTCTTCAGTCGGCGTGGCTTCCTCTGTTGGTGGGACAAGTATCCCGCCTACCAGCGGGATCGCCGCTACGGTATCCGGGTTGGTCAGGGCCAGCCAGAGCAATCCAAACATCAGGGCGGCTCCTAATATCAGCCCACCCAGGACGACCAGCAGCAGCCGCAAACAGCCGCCTGTACGCCGTTCTTCCCTTTCTTCTTCTTGCTCTTCTTCGTCTTGGGGTTCTTCCTCGGCTTCCTCTGCGGTTTTGGCTGCCCCTACTATGATATCTACTTCTTCGTCCTCATCCTCGACTGCTGCCCTGATCCCCTGAAGACGGGCCGCGATCATCGCATCGACATCTTCTTTGGTCAGTTCAGGTTCAGATTCAGGCGGTGGTTCAACGGTGAACCTCTGCGGTTGCTCTCCGGCCCAGGATTCCAGCTCCTTGACCTGCGGGGCCGGTTCAGGGACGGGGGGCGTATCCATATCATCGGCGACGTCGAGGTCCATCCGGCGAATCGCATCGGTGCGCTGGGCGGCTTGAGTCTCTGACAGGAGGGGAGCTTCTCCCCAGGCGACCAGCATTTCATCCCACTTATCGCCCTCGCCCGGTGGCAGTACTTCCGGTTCCGGTTCCGGTTCTGGCTCCTTCTTGAGTTCCGGGAGTTCCGACCGGGGGATCATGGGAGTAATTTCCAACTGCTCTTCGAAGGGTTCATCTTCGAAAAAGTCTTCATCAAACAGATCAGCCGGGGTCAGTGGTGCTTCCTCAACCGGCGCTTCTTCGACCGCCACTGCTTCCTCAACCGGTTCTTCTTCTTCTTCTTCAACCAGTGCTTCTATTGCTTCTATTTCGACCGGCGCTTCCTCAACCGATTCTTCTTCTTCAACCGGTGCTTCTATTGCTTCCATTTCGACCGGTTCTTCTTCGACTGGTTCTTCTTCTACTTCAACCGGTGTCTCTTCAACCGGTATTTCTTCAATCAGTTCTTCCTCAACCTTGTTGGCCTCATCTCTGACCTTTTGATTGGCCGAGAGATCTTCGAGCATGGCCGTCCATTCGTCTTCTTCCTCTTCCTCCTCTACTTCGTCTTCTCCGGCCAGCCCATCAAGGAATTTGGACCATTCGCCGTCATCCTCTTTTGCAGGCGCAGCAGATTCGGCTTCTGGCAGAAGTTCGGCCTCTTCTTTTTCTGGAATGGGACCCCCTAATAGATCGGTCCAATCGGCTCCGCCCGGCAGTTCGTCAGAGGTAGCCCTGGCCGTGAACTCGTCCTCTTCGGGAGCCGTTTCATCGAGAAGTTTTCCCCACTCGCTCAGGTCGGCTTCTGATGGCTCTGGTTCGGGTTCGGGCTCCGGCTCCGGTTCAGGCTCTGGCTCTGGTTCGGGCTCGGGTTCTTCGACCATATCATCCAGCATTTGCGACCAGTCAGCCGCTTCCGGTTCGTCTTCTCCGGCACTGGGCTGGGAATCCCCCCACGATTGAACCAGTTCTGACCACTCATCAACGCCCAACTCCGGTTTTTCCGCTCCGGTCTGACCGCTCAAGGGGGATGGGGTCAACTCGCCGGGGGCCGGTTCTCCGGCTAACTCATCCAGCATTTGCGACCAATCATCCTCGCTCGGTTCCGATGGAGCCGGTGCTGGTGCTATGGGGGCGGCAGATGGGGCAGGCGCACCGGGCTGATCAAGCAGCGCCAACTGCTCGTTCGCCCAGGTGTGCATGGAACCCTCTTCGGTCAACAGCAGGATTCGTTGCAGGCTGTCCCGTTTCTGCTCTTTATCGTCAACAATCTGGGCCAATGCCGCCCAGGCTTCAACGTCCTCCGGGTCGCGTTTCAGCACATCGGCGATAATGCCCATTGCTGCTGTTTTATAGCCCTGGCGCGACAGATCAAGGGCGTAGTGGAGTTCTTCGTTCATCCAAATTACTCTCTTGTGGTCGAGTGTTGATGCCGTTTGTTGGAGCGATTTGTGCTCCCACTTGATACTATATCAGAAAAAGGCGTATTGTAGGGATGAGACTATCCCTGACTTGCCGCTGTTTGCTCTGCGTCGATCATGGACTAAGTCCAGCGTTCATGCAAGTTTAGCTTATCCCGATCATACAATCGCTTGCGAGGGAAAGCAATTTGAATATTGATTGATCACTCTCGCGAATTGACTTCGCGGCTCTATACGTCAAGGAGTAAATAAGATGTCTGAAAAAACCGGCTTAAAAGACTTACCCCGCAATGTCTGGGCGGTCACCGTCACCAGTTTTCTGACCGATATTTCCAGCGAGATGATCCTCAACCTGCTGCCGCTTTTCCTGGCAAATGTCCTGGGCGTGCGGACCGGCGTGATCGGGCTGGTGGAGGGATTGGCCGAATCGACTGCCAGCCTGCTCAAAGTTTTTTCCGGCTGGTTCTCTGACCGGATCGGGAAGCGCAAGTGGCTGACCGTGCTGGGGTATGGCATCTCGACGGCGGCTAAGCCGTTTCTCTACATCGTGACTTCGTGGTGGGGCGTGCTGGCGGTGCGCTTTGCCGACCGGTTTGGAAAAGGCGTTCGCACTGCCCCCCGCGATGCGTTGGTGGCGGATACCATCGATGAGGAGCATCGCGGCCTGGCGTTTGGATTACACCGGGCAGGCGATACCGCCGGGGCGATGGTCGGCCTGCTGATCGCGCTGGGGGTGGTCTGGGCGGCTCAGGCCGGGGCCGTGACCCTGGTGCGCGATACCTTCCAACGCCTGGTGTTGATCAGCGTGATCCCGGCGCTGCTGGCGGTGCTGGTGCTGGCCCTGACTGCGCAGGATGTCACTACGAGTGACCGGCGGGTGGCCCCACGCCTGTCATTGGCCGGGTTTGATCCGGCCTTCCGGCAGTTTTTGCTGGTCGTGATCCTGTTCACGTTGGGCAATTCAGCAGATGCCTTTTTGATCCTGCGGGCGCAGGAGCGCGGCCTGAACGTGGTCGGTGTGCTGGGGATGCTGGCGACCTTCAACCTGATCTATGCGCTGGTTTCCGGGCCATCCGGCGGGCTCTCTGACCGGATCGGGCGGCGGAAATTGATTATCGGCGGCTGGCTGATCTACGCGGTGTTGTATCTTGGCTTTGCGCTGGCAAATACGGCCTGGCATATCTGGGTGCTGTATGCCCTGTACGGAGTCTACTATGGTGCGGTTGAGGGAACAGCCAGGGCCTTTGTCGCCGATATGGTCGCCCCGGAGCAGCGCGGATCGGCTTATGGACTGTATCACGCGGCGGTTGGGATCGCTGCCCTCCCCGCCAGCCTGATCGCCGGGCTGCTGTGGCAGGGTGTCGGCGCATGGAAGGGATTCGGGCCGCGTGCCCCGTTTTTGCTGGGGGCGCTGCTGGCGATATTGGCGGTGGTGCTGTTCCTGCGAATCCCGGTGGGATCACATAAGTCTTAGAAAGTTTGAAAAGCCCTTAGACCTCACCCCTGCTCTCACGCGCTCCAGCGCGTTCGATCTTTCCCCTCTCCATTATGGAGAGGGGGAGGGAGAGCTGCCTTCAGGCAGTTCGGAAGGGGGTGAGGTCTATTCATTTTAAAGCGATTGCCCGCCCGATCCGGCGGATTGACTTCCCATTCTCCGACCGGGTAAAATAGCGCCAGGGGCAGCACCCCTTCTGTACTTCTAGTCTGGGCTATCAACTATGGGGAAGGCTTCGTGTCTATTCAACGCAGGTTTCGAGTCTTGATCACCGCTGCACT
>JBNKDD010000152.1:0-13587 GCA_050288085.1 Anaerolineae bacterium | reverse complement strand
TGGGGATTCGCGGCCCTGTGGCAGCAGGCCGAACGGGTGGCCTGGGGTACTATAGCTGCCGGGATCGGGGCAGCAGCTCTGTTTGCGGGCATGGCGGTCGATTCATTTACCAGCTACTTCACCTATCTGACCAACCCACCTGAAGGCATTACCTGTGATGGGTCGCCAATGGACCCCTATTTCTATTATCTGAACGCCCATGTTGAACTGGCGAACGTGTTGAATAAGGTCACCGTGCCAACCTATGTCCCGTTGACAGAGATGGATTTTCCCGCCACATCGGTGATTGTCTCTCAGAATTTCCCGGCGATACGATCCTTCTCGGCATATATGGAACCGGGGCAATCCCTGCCCGACGGCCAGGTAATTCTCCTACCGGGTCAGGAAGACAGCGGGCATTATGTCCTGATGATGCCGGGCAGCAAACCCGGCCAGGGGCAGATCATCATCCTGCCTGCCCTGCCCGCCGATCAACGCGAGGCATTGGAGCAGCGCCTGTTAGCAGAGGCGGAGGAGTTATACAGCCCGCGTGAACTGATCGGGAAGCAACTACTCGTCAATGCCGACTTTAACCCATTTCGTTCAATCGCGGCTCCGGCTCCTGACCTGATCGCCACCTATGATAACGGCATGCAATTAGTCGGAGTGGATGCGCCATTTATCATTCAGCCCGGTGAAGCAGTTGATGTGACGTTATATTGGAAAAAGGGTGGCTGGCTGCCCACTGACTATTACTCCGGGGTGACGCTGGTAGATGCCCAGGGGAACGGGATTACCAATCATTACCTGTGGATCATGCGCTGGCTGTACCCCACCGCCTCCTGGCATCCTGATGACATCGTCCCCGATGGGCACCGGCTGAACATCCCCCCTGATCTACCGCCCGGCGTATACCGGTTGACAGCGAGTGTTGCCGCCGAATGGGAAGATCCGCAGCTGCTCGGCGCAGTTGGCCCTAACGGTGAGCCGCTTGGCGAATATTTCCCGCTCAACTACCTGAAGGTTCCCTATCCCGAACCCGCGCCAATGCCTGCCCAGGCAGAACCTACCGATATTCAAATTGGCGGGCTGACACTTTCCAGCTACCTGGTGGAGCGAGAGGGTCAACCTGTGACGCTCAGTGAGGTGGAGCCGGGCGATACGATTACCTTCACTTTTTACTGGGAAATCAAGGAGCGGTTAACAGGAGTCTATCACCTGTTTATCCAGGCACAACAAGACGCGGCGGGCGATGTGCTGGCCGGGTGGGATGGCCCGCCGCTGGGCGATGCCTATCCAACTATTGTCTGGGGGCCGGATGAGCGGATCGTCAGCACACATACAATCACGCTGCCGACAGAAGATAATCTGGCTTTCCGAGTGGGTTTTTACGAATGGCCGTCGCTGAACCGCCTGCCGGTCAGGCAGGATGGGGCGGCAGTGCCGGATAACCGGGCAATACTGGGAGAATAATACCGGGCATCACCATCTGCAGACTATCTGACCTGAACATGCGCCAAACGCGAAGAGGCCGCACATCAATGTGCAGCCTCTTGTGTTATCCGAGTCTGGTTTTAGAAATTACTACGGAGCCACTTGAGGCTGACAGTCAGCAGCAGCACCCCGACAAACAACAGCGGGATACCGAGCAGCACCAACCACAGGCCGCTGATCACCCCACCGCTGGTGGAAGGCAGCAGGCCGCCGAGGATGATGACCAGCCCGGCCAGCAGCGATGATATCCCACTGACCAGCAAACCGATCCGCATCAGCAGGTGGTTGGCGATCCGGCCCGCCACCGACAGGATCAATCCTAGGCCGGTGACCAACACCGAGAAACCGGCCCCCAGGCGCAAGAAGATACTCCCCCGCCCCAACAGGCCGATCCCGATTCCGCCGAAGGCCAGCAGCATCCCAACCGAGGCAATCCCCAACCAGCCCATCATCACGATCGGATCGGATTGACGGGACTTTGACCGGCTGGTGTGTGATCGCGACGGGTGCGCCGCCTGTGCAGTGCGTCCACCCACCGGCTGAGGCAAAGGAGCCGCTGCCGGATAAGGCTGTGCCACCGACCGAGGCGCGGTTACCGGGCCGTAATAATCCCGCGCTGGCCCTTCAAGTTCGAGTTCTGAGGGCAGCGGGGTAACCGGGCGCTTTTTCCCTGGTGCAGCAAAGGGAATCTGATAGGAATTTTCCTCCTCAAACTGGTCTACTTCCTCTTCGGCCACAGCCATGTAATCCTTGATCATGGAGCCGCGTTTATCCATCATAAAGGGATCGCCAACCGGTGACAGGCGGGGGTGGGTCGGTTTACCCGGCACAGCCGGATCAAACGATGGGGCCGGGTGGGACGCGCCGCCATTCGATCCGACAGCCGCTGCCGGTGATGATCCTTTAGCGGCCCGGCCCAATCCGGCGATGGGATTTGGAACGCCAATTCTTGGGCCGGTGGCGGGAGACTCGGAGGCTTTGTCCTGGCTGTGATAGCCGTAGCCATAATAATAATACGAGTAGCGGCTGTAGATCTGCTTGCGGGATTCAAGGCCGTTCAACACCACACCGATCAGGTTAGCACCAACCTGGTCAAGCTGCATGACCGCCTGCCGGACGGCGGGCATCGTCGTCTGCCCCAGCTTGATCACCAGCAGCACCCCGTCAACGTGAGGGGCCAGGATCGCCGCGTCAGCCATGCCGACTACCGGCGGGGTGTCGATCAGCACCATTTCGGCCTGGCTGCTGATCGTATCCAGGATGTGACGCGCCCGCCGCGAGTCGAGCAGTTCGGAGGGATTAGGCGGCAGGTTGCCGGAAGTCAGGGTCAGCAGGCCCGGCACTTCCGTCCGCTTCAAAAATCGGGACAGCTTATCATAGGCGGTGACAAACATATCGCTGATACCGATGTCGTTTGCCAGCCGGAAAATGTGGTGGATGGTCGGCTTGCGCAGGTCGCTATCGATCAGGATCACCTGCCGCCCGTTCTGGGCATTGACCACGCCCAGGTTAGATGACACGGTCGATTTGCCATCTTTGGGCATCGGGCTGGTGATCAGGATCGTCTTGAGTGGGCGATCCACGCTGGCATATTGGATGTTGGTACGCAGGGATCGAAACGCCTCAGCCACCGACGACCGGGGATGGGTCAGGGTAACCAGCTGGCTCTCTGAGGTATCGATGCTGGGAACCACCGCCAGAACCGGTAAGTTGAATGACCGGGAGAACTCGTCCGGGGTCTTGATGGTATCGTTCAATAGTTCCCGCATAAAGACCAGGCTGACGGCCAGGCCAAACCCGACGACGGTTCCCAGCAGCGTATTGAGCAGCATATTGGGGCGCACCGGTTGAGTCGGGACGGTGGCCGCTTTGATCTGGATCACGTTGGAGGATGACTGCGCTTCCGCGATCCGCACTTCCTCGTAGCTCTGGAGCAGGCTGGCATAGGTCTGTTGGTACTGCGCCAGCAGCGCCTCCAAGCGGTCACGTTCGGCGAGATCAGCACTGCCCGTTCCCAGGGCAGCGATATCCTCTGTGGTCTGCTCGATCTGCTGATCTAGCTGCCCCAACTGGGCAGATAAGCTCTCCTTCGAGGCGGCATAACGCGACGTCTGGAGGGTCTGGTTCTGCTCGATGAATACGTCTACCACTGTGTTAGCGATCCGAGCGGCATCATCAGGGTCGGTGCTCTCGGCCACAATCTCGATCAACTGGGTATCCGGCACGCGGCGGGCCTGCACCATTCCGGCTAAGGTTTCAGTGGAGATGTCCAGGCCCAGGTTAGCGATAGTCGCTTCCAGGATGGGCTGTTCGGTCAGCAGTTGGGCATAGGTACGCGCCCGCCGTTCACTCGCCAGAAGGGAGTTGTATTCGGTGGCATCGGAGCTGGCCGCCTCATCGATTAAGAGGGTGGTTGAGGCTTCATAGACCGGGGTTATAAACTGGCTGATGGCAAAAGCCGCCCCGGTCGCCAACAAGGATACCAGGATCAACAACCATAAATAATCCCAGAGCAGAAAAAGATACTGCTCCAGATTGATCTCGCGTTCGGCAGATGGGTAGTCAGGATAAGCAGTCATAAGGCAACCTGTTTAGTTTCATGGCTTTCGTAGTTGGGCACTACAGCCTGGATTGCCTGCTTGATGCGCAGTTCATCCCGGCTCCTGGCCGCTTCAAATAACGTTTCAATCAGCTTCTCGAACGAACCGGTGGGCAGAGTACTTTGAAGGCTGACATAGATGCTTCCCTGTTTAATGGCAGCGCGTGCTTCGGCTTCGGTCAGGAGGTGTTCGTTCAGGCGTTCACCGGGACGAATCCCGGTATAGATAATATCGACATCAACTTCGGGTACCAGACCGCTAAGATGAATCAGGTCGTGGGCAATATCCACGATTCTGAGCGGCTCGCCCATGTCCAGGACATAGACCGCGCCGTTATCACCCATCCCGGCAGCCTCTAGAACCAGTTGGGTCGCCTCCGGGATGGTCATGAAATAACGCGTCATATCCGGGTGGGTGACCGTCACCGGGCCACCGGTTTCGATCTGGCGTTTAAATAATGGTATCACACTTCCCCGGCTGCCGAGCACATTTCCAAAGCGCACCGAGACAAACGCCTGTCCCAATCCGGCCTGCTGACTCGCCCACTGGGTCAGGCACTCGGCAATCCGCTTGGTGGCCCCCATGATGGAAGTCGGGTCAACTGCTTTATCGGTTGAGATGTTGACAAAGCGCCGGACATTATATTTCAGGGCGGCTTCGAGTAGATTCTTAGTGCCGCCGACGTTGTTCAGGATCGCCTCGTCGGGGTTCATCTCCATCAGGTGGACATGCTTATGGGCAGCAGCATGGAATACGGTATAGGGGTGAGTCTTGTCAAAAACATAGGCGACCTTATCCCAGTTCTGAATATCGGCAATGAAGGTTTGCGTCTTCAATTTGGGGAAGTTCTGCCTGAGTTCGTTCTCGATCTTGTACAGGTTGTTCTCCCCCCGCCCAACCAGCACCAGCAGGCGCGGATGGTAGGGAGCAACCTGCCGCACGATCTCCGAGCCAATCGAGCCGCCCGCGCCGGTCACCAACACCACCTTATCGCGCAGGTAGTTACCCAATCCGTTCAGGCTCAGGCGGACGGGTTTGCGGCGCAGCAGGTCTTCAACCTTGACTTCCCGCAGGTGAGAGACTGAGACGTGCCCGGTCAACAGTTCGTTGAGGGCCGGGATGGTACGGTATTTGACCTTAGCTTCTTGAGCCAGGTGAACCACCTGCCGGATGATCTCACCCGGCGCAGAGGGGATCGCAATCAATACCTCGTCGATGTGATAAGCGCGTACAACAATCGGGAGGAATTCAATCGGCCCCATGATCGGCAGACCGAAATAACGATCTGCTTGCTTCTCTTCGTCGTCATCCAGGAAGCCGACCGGAACCAGGCCGGTTGACCGGTGGTGAAGCATCTCCCGTGTGATCATCATGCCCGTCTCGCCCGCCCCAACGATCAATACCCGGCGGGTATTGCCATTGGACATCCGCCGATTTTGCCGCCAATCAAGCGTGAGCATCACCGTCACATACAGGGCGATCAGCAGCAGCACCGACACCATACCATCGATCAAGGGGATGCTGCGCGGGACACCCGGCTGCAACACAAAACTCAAGGCCATCAAGGCCAGGGTCACAATGCCTATCGAACGGGCCAGCGCCGTCAGGTCCCAGATTTCGACGGTATACCAGGAGCGCCGCTGGATGCGGGTGAAGGTCATCGTGAGGGCCTTAATCACCAGGCTGACGGCGGAATAGACCAGCATCAGTTCGGCGTAACGGCCAATATCCCAGCGAAGACGCAGCATAAAGGCTAGCGGTGCACCCAATCCCCAGACAACCAACACGACAATAGTTTTGATCAGGCGGAGTTGTTTCTTAGTCATTATTCATTTTCTCATCCCAAACTATCAACAGCAGCTTGCAATGCCTGGGCAACGAGTTCAATGTGATCGGGTGTGATGTTGTTGTGATAGGGCAGGGCAATTGTGCGCCGGACAACCGAGTTGGTCACCGGCAGCTGACTCTCGTCAATAGAGAACTGCTCACGTATATAAGGCTGGATGTGAACCGGCGAAAAATACCCCCGCACCGGAATCCCCTGTTCTTCCATATGACGCATTACGGGGTCACGTTCCAACCCTTCATCGAGGGTAATCACGTAAACAAACCAGCCAGACCGCACATCCGCCCGAACCTGTGGCGGGCGCACGCCATCGATCTGTTGGAGGCGTTCGGTGTACCGGCGGGCAACCTGTTCACGCTTTGATAGGAAACTTTCGATCCGGCGAAGCTGCGACAACCCCAGGGCCGCAGACATTTCATCCAGCCGGTAGTTGTAACCGAGCCGTTCATGAGCAAGCCAGGCCCCCATCTCCCCCCGGCCCTGGTTGCGCAGACTGCGGCATAACTGGGCGATATCGTCGTCATTGGTGACGATCATGCCGCCTTCGCCGGTTGTGATCTGCTTGTTGGGGTAGAAGGCAAATACCGCCCCTTCCCCAAACTGGCCGACCTTCCGGCCTTTGTATTCGGCTCCCAGTGCCTCGGCGGAGTCGTCGATTATCTTCAGGTGGTGGCGTTCGGCGATGGCTAAGATAGCATCCCAATCCGCCGGGTGACCGAAGACGTCCACCGCCATAATCGCTCGCGTCCGGTCAGTGATCTTGCGCTCCAGGTCGGCAGGATCGAGGTTATAGGTATCCGGCTCGATATCGACAAAAATGGGGGTCGCGCCCTCGTATAAAATGGCGTTCACGCTGGATACAAAGGTAAATGAGGGAACCAGCACCTCATCGCCTGGGCCGAGGTTCAAAGCCTTGACTAACAGGTGCAGACCCGCCGTCCCAGAACTGACGGCTATGCCGTGTTTGACGCCGACGTAATCGGCCAGGGTTTGCTCGAATTCAACCGTTTTAGGGCCGAGTGCCAGCCTGCCGGAATGCAATACATCCAATACCGCCTGGATATCCGATTCATCCAGTTCAGAAGCCGACATCGTAATGGCTGACTGCACGGCGGCATAGTCGGTCATTTTGAGCCTCCACCAATCGCCTTGGCCGGTACTCCGGCAACTGTTGCATCATCCGATACATCACCGATCACCACGCTGCCAGCGCCTACCGTCGCCCGTGCGCCGATCCGTCGGCGGGGGATGGCAGAACTACCGATACCGACGAAGGCACGCTCGCCAACGGTCACCTCACCCGCCAGATTTACACCGGGGGCAATGTGCGCATAATTGTCGATGCTGCAATCGTGGTCGATGGTTGCGCCGGTATTGACGATCACATGAGCACCGAGCTTGACTTCCGGCTGGACGATGGCCCCGGCAAAAACGACCGTCCCCGGCCCGATCTGCACCGACTGATGGACATAGGCTTTGGGATGGATAACGGTTACCCACTCGATCTCAGAGAGTTGAGCAACGATCATCTGCCGGATGCGGTTGCTGCCGATAGCGACCACCGCCCGCATACCCGGCTCAACATCGGCCAGACGACCCTTGACCGGCACACCCAGCACCTTCCGGCCCAGCAGGTCGTCATGGTCATCGTAGACAGCCTCAACCATGTAACCGGCCTCTTGCAAGGTGCCGATCACGACTTTGGCATGTCCACCTGCCCCCAGAACTACTACTGTGCCGTTCATATGATGCTGCTATCCGTGACACCGAAGAAGGTCGGCATGGTTGCATGTCCCTTAGCGCTGATGCCTTCCCGCCGAAAAACGATCAATGCCGTCCGAGCCAGAATTTGCAGGTCAAGCAGCAGGTCCCAATTATGGGCATACCAGACATCCATCTTGAGACGCTCCTTCCAGGTCTGGTCGTTGCGCCCGTTGATCTGCGCCCAGCCGGTGATCCCCGGCCTGACCAGATGGCGCTGGGCCTGCCTGGGCGTATAGCGATCCAGGTAATCCATCAATAAGGGGCGCGGCCCAACCATGCTCATCTCGCCCTTGAGCACGTTGATCAGCTCCGGCAGTTCGTCCAGGCTGGTACTGCGCAGGAACTTCCCGAAGCGGGTCAAACGCTGCTCATCAGGTAACAGCCTGCCGTCAGCGTCCCGTGCATCATTCATGGTGCGGAACTTGTACATCATGAACGGCTTATTGTGTAAACCTGGGCGCTGCTGCTTAAACAGGATTGGAAAACCCATTGAATAAAAGACCGCCAGAGCAATCCCCATGAATAAGGGCAGACATAAAATCAGAACCAACAGGGAAATAAGGATGTCAAAGAGACGCTTAATGAGCTTATTTTCCAGCATAGGATCCTTGAGGGGAGCTAATAAAAGATAGATAAGATCTGACAAATTTCTTGCTTGACCGGTAGCTCACCCTATTAACACAATCCGCCGATCAAGCGATGATCATTACTCCAATTATCATAACATCATGCGAGGTCAACTTCGCTAACAATCACGTTACATTTTGCAGTCGCTGTTATGGTTTTGTTAGGTACAGGCGAGGGCATCAAACATTCAATGGGAACCTTTCTCAGAAATCGAACGTCTTTGTTGTGAAGTCAGAAACAGTTTATCAATTAATGGAGAAGGATTATGAAGAAGCGATTTTTGCCCCATATGTTAGCTGCCCCCCTGATACTGCTGATCGCATTGGCGGCCTGTGCCCCCCCTGCCGCCGAGGAACCGGCAGCCGAAGAACCTGCTGCCGCAGAAGAACAATTTTACGCCGAGAACGACAACGAATCGCGGGATTATGATGCCCCGGCAGAAGAAGAAGCTGCTGAAGAAGAGGCTCCTGCTGAAGAGGCAATGACCGAAATGCTGGTCGAGGGAGACATGGCGATGGAGGAATATGCTCCCGCTCCTGTAGGAGCCGGAGCAGTCCCCCAGCCTACGATGGTCGCTGCCGAGGATGCAGCAGCAGTCGAAGCCCCCCCCCCGGCTGAACAGCCTATCGATATGTTCTTTGAGGATTATGGCACGAATCCCTTTGTCGATACCTCGGTTGATAACCTGTCAACCTTTGCGGTGGATGTCGATACGGGGTCGTATACCCTGACCCGCAGCTACCTCAACGACTATATCCTGCCCCCGCCGGAAGCTATCCGCCTGGAGGAGTTCGTCAACTACTTTGACCAGGATTACCCCCTCCCGCAGGATAACGCCTTCAATATCGTGATGGATGCCGCCCCCACGCCGTTTGGCAGCCCGGAAAGTTACGTGGTGCGGGTCGGACTTCAGGGCTACGATGTGCCCGCCGATGAACGTCCTGACGCCACACTGGTCTTCGTGGTGGATGTATCCGGGTCGATGAATGAGGATAACCGGTTGGGCGCGGTCAAGGAGTCACTATATACCCTGATCGATGAGCTGCGGCCCACCGATAAGATCGGGATCGTGGTTTACGGTTCACGCGGGGAAGTGCTGCTTGAACCCACCCCGGTCAGCCGCCCCAGCAAGATCATCCGCGCCATCGAGAAGCTCGTCCCGGCAGGCTCGACCAACGCCGAAGAAGGCTTAAACATGGCCTACCAGATGATGACCAAGCATTACGACGCCGACCGGATCAACCGGATCATCCTGTGCTCGGATGGTGTGGCAAACGTCGGGGCGTCCGGCCCGGATGCGATCCTTGCCACCGTGCAGCAGCAGGCCCGCGACGGGATCAGCCTGACCACCATTGGCTTCGGGATGGGTAATTACAATGACGTGCTGATGGAACAACTCGCCAATGATGGCGACGGCCAATACTTCTACGTCGATACGAAAGCCGAGTCGGAGCGGGTGTTTGTCGAAGACCTGACCGGCACGCTGCTGACCATCGCCAAGGATGCTAAAGTCCAGGTGGAGTTCAACCCGGAGGCGGTGTTGGCTTACCGGTTGATGGGCTATGAAAATCGCGATGTGGCCGATGAGGATTTCCGCAATGACGAGGTTGACGCCGGAGAGATCGGATCGGGCCACAGTGTGACCGCCCTGTACGAGATTATGCCGACCGGTCAGGCCCCCTCCCAGGCCCCGATAGCAACCGTCTATCTGCGCTGGGAAGACCCGGATACGGGCGAGGTCACCGAGATCGAAGAGAGCCTGTACGCCACCGACATCGCGGCCAGCTTCGATGATGCGTCAACGCGCTTCCAGTTGGATGTGGCGGTCGCCGCCTTTGCCGATGTGTTGGGTGACGGCGCATGGTCACAAAACACCAGCCTGGAAGAAGTAGAACAGGTTGCCAGAGATGCCGCCAACGGTTTACAAGATACCGATGTGCAGGAATTTCTTGACCTGATCCTGAGGGCGATGGAGCTGGGTGCATAAGCTATCAGGCTAAGAATTGGGTGCAGCACGCTGCGCCCCTACAACCGAAGGGGTATGGACGCCGCCATACCCCTTTTTCGTCGCAGCACGAGATTTTAAACTGGCTGTTGTGATAGGTACATCCTTTGTAGATAATTCAGTAAAATCGTTAGCCGGGAGGAACCATGACAGAATCAAATGCCACTCGAATTGTCAGTACACCAGATATTTTAGGTGGCAAGCCGCGCATCGAAGGACGGCGGATCAGCGTGCAACAGGTTGCCATTTTGCACGAACATGCCGGACGCAGCATTCACGAAATCGCCAGTGAACTAAATCTCAGCCTCGCGGAAATTTACGCGGCGCTATCCTATTATCACGCTAACCGGGAGAAGATTGAGGAAGCCATCCAGTTGGAAGAACAACATATCAAGAATGCCCCAGATGTCGTACACCTTACAGTGGATGAGTTGATTCATGGTGACTTGAATCTGGTTATGACTCCCCAGGAAATTGCCGAAGCTTATGATATAACACCCGATGCTGTTTATCAAGCTGTTAAGCGTGAGACAATACCCTATCGGAAATCAGGCAGCACCATCCTGATTCGCCGGTGGGATGCAGAGAAACGCTGGCGTGAGAAAAGCAATCGTGGTCGCCCCTGCCAAACAACTTAATAAAACATCTAGGAGGAAGGGGATTGGTGGCAGCCAATATCAACACCGACGAGGGATTTGAACCACATATTGAAGGGCGTCGGATCAAGGTTAAACAAATTGCCTTGCATTATGAGCACTTTGGGTGGCCGGTTGAAGAAATCACAGAAGCATTCCGCCTATCCCGGGCTCAAATCCATGCCGCTTTAGCCTATTATTATGACCATCAAGAAGAGATTGAGCAGGCGTTACGTGATGATGAAGAAGCGATGAAACGTATCCCTACCCTTGACGATCTACATCTGATCATGACACCGCAGGAAATCGCCGACGAGTACCCCATCACGGTGGATGCCGTCTACCAGGCTATCCGGCGTGGTCGGATCAGCGCCCGGAAATCAGGCCGGGCCTGGCTGCTGCTTCGCCGCGATGTCGAGGATATGTGGGGAAAAAAATAAGACCGCAGCAATTTACACTTTTTTTACATCTTCCGAACTTCTTCTACATAAGTTTCTACTATCCTTCAGGCATGTGTATGAAAATGACAAGTAGAAAGGCAAAGGTTAGATTATCGAGAATGGATTAGTCGTCTAGTCGGCGCCGGTTTGCCATGAGCCCCAACCCTAAACACCCCCCTGTATAGGTCTCATTGCACTAGACAAAAAACGCTTCAACCGGGGTTCCCGCACTTCTCCCACATGCTGCCCTTACCCTCGCGGGACCCCGGCCTATTTATTTCCTCACAAAAAGCAGCTTTTACTGAACCTTTTCATAAATTTGTCTCGTATAGGTAAATGAGAAGCCTTCTTGATGGCTTGGAACAAAGGTAAGGGGAAAATGCCTACACGAAGTGATAAGTTGCATGTTATTTTTGGGACCGGCCCGTCAGGTGCGGCAACGGCTCGCGCCCTGGTTAATGCAGGGAAAAGGGTCAGGGTGGTTAACCGGAGCGGTAAACGAACCGATCTGCTGCCGGAAGAAGCTGATGTAGCAGCAGCGGACGTAACCGATCCAGAGAGCGCACGCCGGGTAGTCGAAGGGGCCGGTGTGATCTATGGCTGCCTGAATGCCCCTTATAATCGCTGGGAAGAGATGTTCCCCCCGCTCCAGAACGGGATTATCCAGGCGGCAAAGGATGTGAACGCCAGGCTGGTGATGCTGGAAAATCTCTATATGTACGGCCTGGTTGAAGGGCCAATGACGGAAGATTTGCCTTATAATGCCCATACCAGGAAGGGCAAGCTCCGGGCGAGGCTGTCCCGTGAGTTAAAAGAAGCCCATGAACGGGGCGATGTTCAGGTGGCGATTGGGCGAGCCTCTGACTTCTACGGGCCAGGCGTAGTCGAGTCGGCGCTGGGCCAACGGACGTTCGCTCCGCTGGTGGATGGTAAACCCGCCGAAGCAATGGGTAACCCCGACCTTCCGCACAGCTACGCCTATATTAATGATGTCGGGCAAGGGCTGGCGATCCTGGGTCAGCAGGAGGAAGCATTCGGGGATATCTGGCATCTGCCACACGCCCCGGCCATCTCAACTCGTGAAACGCTGAAATATGCCTTCGAATACCTGAACGCAAAAGAAAACATCCGCCCGATGGGACGGATGATGATGCAGCTTGGTGGATTATTCGTCCCGGCAGCCCGCGAGACTGTCGAGATGCTCTACGAGTTTGAACATCCCTTCGTTGTAGATGACAGCAAATTTACAGCGGCCTTTGGTTCACATTACACGCCCATCCGCGAAGGGATCACGCAGACGGTCGAATGGTATCTATGAGCCAAGCGTCGCAAAAGGCTGATCGCCGGATGGCTGTTGTGGCTGTCCGCCGCCTGCTGGCTGCCCCCCAGAGGGTGGAGCAATCGTCACATTCGGAACTTCACAGGCCGGAATCACGATCCGCTGACCGACATAGATGGTAGACATATTAAAGTCAGGGTCTTCCGCCTGGTTGGCGGCGATCACAGAACCAAGCGGAAGCCCATACCGGCTGGCAATATCGCTAAGCGTATCTCCATCCACGACGGTATAGGTTTCGTTGTCACAATCGGCAGCTTCGTCTTCGTCATCGGTTGGTTTTTGGGTTCTCGTCGACTCTGGTCTAGCGGTTGCCGGTTCGGGAGTTTCGGTAGCAGTTGGAGTTTGTGTTGGTTCTTCTGGTGGGGGAGCTTTACGCCCACAACTACTGATCAGGAGACTTATTACAAGACAAGAGACCACCAGCCCTATATGCTGTCGCGTTGTCATGCCATTCTTCCCTTTCCCCATATGCGATGTGAATCAACCCAACTCATCATACATCATGGTACACACACACGCAATGTTTTGCCGATCAATCAGGGAGATGGAGATGTGGCAGGTCAAACATCAATTGTAAGCGTATGGGAGATTTCGTGACCATCCAGGGCGGCCAGAGCATCACGGGTGCCAATTCGACGCAGAGCAACCGCCGCTTCGTCACAGACACGCTTACCGATCAGATATGAGGGGGGCAGACCGCTGTCGTCCAGGCGCTCGATCAGGCTGGGAACAGCACGAGCATCCCGGATGCGACCCAGCGCCCAGGCGGCGGTCTTCCGCACCCATACGCTGTGGCTTTCCAACGCAATCAGCAATCCGGGCACAGCCGCATCGGCGGCGTGGGGGTAGCGCATCCCG
>JBNKDD010000151.1:0-13647 GCA_050288085.1 Anaerolineae bacterium | reverse complement strand
GTGTTTCTAAAACAAGCCAAATACCGTTTACTTGACTGCCCTGACAATTTCATGCAGTATGAGCGGTTTGAAGCACTTGACAGTATGTCGTACATCACTGGCCTGTACTATGCAGAAGCTTTCATATATGCACGATGGTTCGGAAAAAGCCTTTCTACAAGCCATCATTATGGAGGAGCTAAGGAACTACTTGAGCCAAATACCTACCGAAACTTGATCCCGAACAATATGCGGCTGTGGAGTGGACAAGCTCCTGCCGACACGGATTATCGTGCTACCATCAAGTTAGATCGCCTTGCTGATTTTGACACTCTCAATAAGGAGTATCTATACTGGCATGAAGTTGGTCCGGATCGCTATGAAGAAGACCCATCTCGCATTTTATATGGATACTGGGAAAACGACTCAAAACTCGGTTTCTCCACAGGGTTCGATGGTACAAAGGCAATACCGCTTTATGGCCGTGTACGTGAGTGGATAGAGATGAATGACTTTATTCCAAGAAAGAAGGGGTTAAGTTTCACCTGATTTTTTCAATGCTAGTTAAAAAGCAAAGACTTAAAAAGAAGGGCTTTCCAGCCCTTCTTTTTCTTTTGCGATTTGGTTGGTTTACCGCCTGCCGATCTCGCCCTTGACCTCGGCGATCAACTTTGTGACCGGGATTTCTCGCGGGCAGGCGCTTGTGCAGTTAAAAACCGTCCGGCAGCGCCACGCGCCATTCGGCTCGCTGAGGACCGCTAATCGCTCGTGGGCGGCGGTATCACGGCTGTCAAAGATGAATCGATGCGCCTGGACAATTGCCGCCGGGCCAACATAGGTGCCGTTCGCCCAGAAGGATGGACAGGACGTGGTGCAGGCCGCACAGAGGATGCACTTTGTCCCCTCGTCGAACCGTTCGCGGTCGTCCTGGCTCTGGAGACGCTCCCGTTCTGGTTCTTCCCCATCGTTGACAAAATAGGGCATCACCGAGCGGTAATGCTCCATGAAGGGTTCCATATCGACGATCAGGTCTTTGATCACCCGGAGTCCGAGGATCGGTTCGACCTGGATTTTTACCTGGCCCTGGCCGCCTTTGGTAAAGTCTTTGACCAGCGACTTACAGGCCAGGTGATTGGCCCCATTGATTCGCATGGCGTCCGAACCGCAGACACCATGTGCACAGGATCGCCGCAGCGAAAGGGTCCCATCGATATACCATTTGACATGATGCAGCAAATCGAGCACGCGGTCGGTCGGCTCGACATCGTTTAATTCGTATTCGGCCCAGTAGGGCTTCTCATCCTTTTCGGGGTTAAAGCGCCGGACTCGGAGTGTAACGTCCATCAGTAAACCCGCTCCTTTGGCTCATACTTGGTGATCGTGACCGGCTTATATTTCAATTCAACCACCCCATCCGGCTTGACATAAGCTAAGGTGTGGCTCAGGAATTTCTTATCATCGCGCTTCTGGTAATCATCACGGGCATGTGCACCCCGGCTCTCCTTGCGGGCCAACGCAGAGACGGCGGTGACCTCGGCCAGGTCAAGCATCGACCCCAGTTCCCAGGCTTCGAGCAGATCGAAGTTAAACTGCTTCCCCCGGTCGTCGATACAGAGATCGGTCTGATAACGTTCCTTCAGCTTGCGAATCTCATCAACTGCCTGCTGCATCCCCTCTTCGATGCGGAAGACGCTCACATGGGTGGTCATAATGTGCTGCATCTCTTCGCGTAATTCGGCGACCCGTGTCTTGCCGTTCGCCTTACGGAGATGGTCAACGGCGGTTTCAACCTTGGCTGTGGGGTTATCCGGCAGGGGGACAAAATCGTTTTCTTTACAATAAGCGGCGATCTGCCTGCCGCCCCGCCGTCCGAATACGACCAGGTCAACCAGCGAATTCGTCCCTAACCGGTTCGCACCGTGCACCGAGACACAGGCACATTCACCTGCGGCAAATAAACCGGGCAGCACGGTGTTATCCTCGTCGATTACGACCTCGGTGTGAACGTTGGTGGGGATTCCCCCCATCGCATAATGGGCGGTCGGCTGGACGGGCATCGGTTCGGTGACCGGGTCAACGCCCAGGTAGGTGCGGCAGAAATCGAGGATATCGGGCAGTTTGGACTCGACATACTCCCGGTCGATGCGCCGACTTTCACCAGCCTCTTCCAGATAGCGGTTGACGGTTTCCGGGCGGATATCCAGGTGAACGTATTTCTTGCCGTTGATTCCGCGCCCCGCCTGGACTTCAAGATAGATCGCACGGGAGACAACATCGCGGCTCGCCAGATCTTTGATAGTCGGAGCATAGCGCTCCATGAAGCGTTCGCCCTCACTGTTAAGTAAGACTCCGCCCTCGCCGCGCACCCCCTCCGTGATCAGGATACCCAGGCGGAAAATCCCGGTCGGGTGGAACTGGAAGAACTCCATATCCTCTAATGGAATGCCGCGCCGTAGCAAAACGGCGCTGCCGTCACCGGTCAGGGTGTGGGCGTTGCTGGTGATCTGCCACAACTTGCCCCAGCCGCCGGTCGCAAACAGGATCGCCTTGGCGTGGAAAACGTGCAGTTCACCGGTTGCGATCTCAACTGCCACCACCCCTGCCGGACGGCCTTCATTCATCAGCAAATCAACGACGTGATACTCGTCGAAGAAATTAACATTATTCTTGATGCACTGCTGGTACAGGGTCTGGAGGATCATATGGCCGGTGCGGTCGGCGGCGTGGCAGGCCCGGCGAACCGGCTGCTTGGTTTCGTTGTTGGTATGGCCCCCAAAACGCCGCTGTGAGATTTTTCCCTCCGCCGTCCGGTCAAATGGCAGGCCCATATGCTCCAACTCGATCACGACATCGACGGCTTCCTGACAAAGCACATCGACGGCATCCTGGTCGGCCAGGTAATCCGATCCCTTGACGGTATCGAAGGCGTGCCATTCCCAATGGTCTTCTTCGAGATTGCCCAGTGCAGCGCCGATCCCCCCCTGGGCCGCGCCGGTATGGGAACGGGTGGGGTAGAGTTTGCTGATCACGGCGGTGTTGACCTCGCGTGAGGCATACAAAGCTGCCATCAAGCCCGCGCCGCCTGCGCCGATGATGATGGCATCAAATTGGTGTGTTTTCATATCCTCTTAGCCCCCAAGATTCGGCGTGAGTACCAGCGCGATGCTGCCCAACGCAAAGATGGCGATCAGGATCAGGGCTGCGCCAAAGTTCAAGATCCGGTTGAGCGCCTTCTGATGCACATAGTCATTGATCACATAGCGCAAGCCGTTAAATGCATGCAACCCGGTGAACCATAATAAGAAAGCGTCATAGAGCCGCCACCAAACCAGGTTCCAGCGTGTGGTCAACACCCACTCGTGGTCGATCACCGCCACGCTGTTGATCAGGTGAACGATAATGAAATGTCCAAAAACCAGCGGGATCAGCAATACACCTGACCAGCGCATATAACGATAAGCCAGCGTCTCGATCTTGTTGTGTTCTTTTGCTGCTGTAGCCATCTTCTCCCCCTATAACCCTGGAAAAAATGTCGCTGTCGGCCAGGATTCGATGATGTGTCCCATCATGACCAGAAAGACCGGGATATACAACAGCGCCACTAATGCGAACGTGCCCAGCGTCATCTCGCGCTGATATTTCCACAGTTCGGGTTTCCAATCCATCAGGATGATCCGCAGCCCGTTGACGCCATGATAGAGCACCGACAGGCCCAGGAACAACTCTCCGACCAGAAACGGCTTGGATTGGTAAATGGCGATAGCATGGTTGTAGCCTTCCGGCCACAGGTAAACCCATGACGTATCTACCACATGGATCATAAAGAAAAACAGCGTACCCAATCCGGCCACCCGGTGGCCGATCCAGGCAAGCTGCCCTTCCTTCCCCTTGTAACGAATCGATTCGCGGATCGTGGTGACAAGTGTAGCCATCTGTTGAATCCTTTACTTAGATTCTACGAAGTGTTTACGTGATGAAATATTGGTGAGGAACATGACAACGCGCGCAGATACCCCATTGCGCCGCTTTTTTATTTAGGTTATCGCGAAGTGATCGACTTATCCACCCTGGGCATTCGATGATCGAGCGAACGTCCATTCCTGGCCTTTGCGGGCGATCTGGTAGATCCAACCCCGGCTCATTAAGGTTCCAAAGAAGCAGTCGAATCTCACCTGTCCGTCCCGCACCCGCCGCAGATCAATCGGATAGGTGATAATGATGGAGGCTTTCCGCCCGGCCAACATCCCGGATGGCCGTCTGCCCGGATTGGGAACCTTTGCCAGCTTTCGGAGTGCTGGCCCATTCCAATAATACTGCCAGGCTCCGACCAGTTCCGGCCCTTCGCTCTTATAAGATGGGGGCGAATCTCCGTGATAGCCCCGCAGCGTGATCAAACAGGTTTCTGGAATTCGGCCCTCACTGAGCAGATCATCCAGCATCAGGTGTTCGATTGCCACCCGGACGATCAGGAATTGCAGCAGGTCGTCGTCGCTGGCATTAAGCTGGCGATGCGCCCAATAAATAGGTGACAGCCGGTCCGGGGGCGGTTCGGGAAATTCGCTGGGAGGATTGGTAAATTGTTCGATCCGTTCGTCCATCTGACCGAGCGCCCATTGGGCCGCATCACGCACGTGGACGTTGTCGTCTTCGATCAGGTCTTCGAGGCGGAGGCGTTCCGTCTCAGAGCCAATGATTCCCAGGGCACGGGCGGCAATCGGGCGGAGGGCTGGATCTTCCAGGATATCAAGAATATCCGGCAGCGCCATCAATCGCCCGCAGTTTGCCAGGGCCATGATACCTTCAGTGAGGTTCCGTTCAGCCAGCACCCGCGCCGAGGAAAATTGGCGGCCATGCTCAATATAGACCTTCTCACGCGCCTCGTCGATCAGGTCGCGGAGGGGATCAACGGCCAGTTCATTGGGATGGGTGTTCAACATGCGGATAGCAATTAAGCGTTGGCCCCAATCCCTGGAATCCAGGAAAGGCGTTACCACTTCGGCCAGGCCATACCGGTCAAGTGGGAGATACTTGGTTGCCAGAACCCGCAAAGCATCCAACCCGGACTTTGCTTTTCCCGGTGGTTGTTCACGCAGATAATCGACCACTGCATCCAGGGCTTCAGCCTGCCCTACAGCAGTGAGCCGGGAGAGTGCCCGTTGCTGCTCTTGCGGTGTTCCATGTTCTAAATCATATAAAAGCTCCGCTTGCGTGCGATCATCTGGGCCTGTTTGCGTGGACATAGGCGCTTATTCTCCCTGGCTCAACCAAGAGGCTTCTCACACTGTTTACATATTGTTAATAATGGCTGATGCAAATTCCGATGTTCCGACCTCGGTCGCGCCTTGCATCTGGCGGGCGAAGTCGTAAGTCACGATTTTCTGGTCGATGGTCTTTTCAAAAGCCTGGGTGACCAATTCGGCGGCCTCCCACCATTTCATATATTCTAACATCATTACGCCGGAAAAGAGCAGTGAACCGGGGTTGACTTTATCAAGATTGGTATATTTAGGAGCCGTACCGTGAGTCGCCTCAAAGACCGCAACGTGATCGCCAATATTGGCCCCCGGTGCGATACCGACCCCGCCGACCTGTGCGGCGACCGCGTCAGACAGATAATCCCCGTTCAGGTTAGGGGCAGCCAGAACATCGAATTCGGTTGGGCGCAGCAGCAGGTGCTGGAAGATGATGTCGGCGATCCGGTCTTTGATCAGGATTTTACCTTCGGGCAGTTTGCCATCGTAGGATTTCCACAGTTCATCTTCCGAGATCGTCTGTTCGCTGAATTCCTCGGCGGCAAGCTCGTAGCCCCAGGCTCGGAACGCCCCCTCGGTGAACTTCTGGATATTGCCCTTGTGAACCAGGGTAACGCTCTTGCGCCCGCGCTCGATGGCATATTCGATAGCTTTGCGCACCAACCGCTTGGTTCCAAACGCGCTGATCGGTTTGATTCCGATCCCTGCGCCTTCAAAGAATTCTGCCCCCAACTCTTCACGCAAGAAGCTGGCTACCTTCTCGTTTTCCGGTGTACCAGCCTCATATTCGATCCCGGCATAAACGTCTTCGGTGTTCTCACGGAAGATCACCACGTTAGTCCTTTCCGGTTCGCGGAGCGGGCTGGGTACGCCTTTGAACCAACGCACCGGGCGCACGCAAGCATACAGATCGAGCACCTGTCGAATAGTCACATTCAGGCTGCGGAAACCGCCACCTACCGGGGTTGTCAACGGACCTTTGATTCCAATGTAATACTGGCGCAAAGCCTCAAACGTCTCTTCTGGCATGTAATCGCCATCATAAATACCGGCGGCCTTTTCCCCTGCGTAGACCTCCATCCACGCGATTTTGCGACTGCCGCTGTATGCTTTCTCAACTGCCGCGTCCCAGATGCGTTTGGAGGCAGTCATAATGTCATAGCCGATGCCGTCCCCTTCGATAAAAGCAACGATGGGATCATCGGGTATATCCAATTTTCCATCATCGGTCAGGGTAATCGGCGAACCATCCGGTATGACAACGTGTTCAAAGCTCATGTGCCAGAATCTCCTCATGTAATCGAATTGAGATAATTATAGCACGTCCCCTGAGAAAGTCTGGGAATAAACCAGTCTCAAATGGATGATATAGACAAATTCCCGGAGATTGCATATCATTATGGTTATTACGTACTGGTAGCTTCAGATAGTGGTGCTTTATATATGGATCAACTTACACAACCCACCCAGGACCTCGGCTTAGATAAACTGAGAGATATCTTTCAGAAGATAAGACTGCTTGGACTGCGTTTTTTGCGCAGCCAGATGCTAACAGCCCTTATCTTTGGCACAATTGCGTTGGTCCTGGCGCTTGCACTGAGTTGGGGTGCGACACAAGAAGATATCAGCCTGTTTGTCGTTGCAGGCTTTATCGGGTTGATTTTCGGCGTGATGGTGCTCCTGAAGCCGGAGTACGGGGTTTTCTTCCTGATCTTCTTCATCTACGCTAACTTATCTTCGACATTTACTTACCAGTTCCACCTTCCCTCTTTGAACAAACCGCTGGTCGGCCTGATCGCCGTCAGTGTGCTGGTCAGCCGTTTTATGATGGCTCATGAGCCGGTTCGTTTTAACACTACCACCATTTTTATGGTTATTTATGGGGCGGCCCTGCTGACCTCCTCTTTCTTTGCAGAAGATGGAAAGGTGGCGATTGACGGCGCAACCGACTTCCTGAAAGACCTGATCATCTTCGTTTTGATCATCAACGTGGCCGACAATGAGAAAGACTGGCGGGGGGCAATGTCGGTCTTCTTGCTGGCAGGCACTTTCCTGGCGTCGCTCTCTGCTTACCAGGGTTTGAGCGGCGATTATAAAAATACATTTTGGGACCTGGCCCAGCCGCTCACCGCGCATATCTCCGGTGAGACAGAACGCCCCCGGTTAACCGGCCCACTCGGTGACCCGAACTTCTACTCCCAGATTCTCGTGATGTCGCTTCCTCTGGCCGTTTACCGGGTATTGGACGAACGCTCAAGAAACAGGCGGCTCTACTATATTTACTCCGTGCTGGTGCTGTTCATCAGCATTATGTTCACCTACTCCCGTGGTGGTATGCTGGCCCTGGTATTGATCGCTGGGCTAATTGCCATTGACCGCAAAGTGCCGCCCCACATCATCGGCCTGTCGGCGGCTACGTTCTTCCTGGTTGTGATGCCGCTCTTACCCAAAGAAGTCAGTGACCGGTTCTCGACCCTCAACATCTTAAGCCAGTTGGGAAAAAGCGGCTCAAGCAGCTCAGTCCGAGGCGTGGGCGATGAATCTATGCAGGGCCGAACCAGCGAGATGATTGTTGCTGTCCAGATGTTTATGGATAATCCACTCATTGGAGTCGGCTTTGATAACTACCCGGTCCTGTACCAGGAGTATTCAAAATATCTGGGTATTGACAACCGCTCTGAGCAGCGTGAGGCTCACTCCCTTTACCTGGAAGTGGGCGCAGAAACCGGGCTGTTAGGCTATATTGGAATGGGTGGTATCCTGGTCACCACAATCCTGGCTATGAACAAAGCATCAAATATGCTGTCACAAGCCGGGCGCAACGATCTGAATAGCTGGGTGAAAGGACTGAGACTGGGGGTGTATGGTTATATGTTTACCAGCATCTTCTTGCATCAGGGCTTCCCACGCTATTTATGGATGCTGCTGGCTTTATCTTCCGCCGCGGAGGCAGTAGCCCAGGTCGAGTTAGCGAAGTTTCACCAAATACGTGAGGAAATCGAGAAGCGAAAACAGGCCAAGCTGGCAGAATCCACACCGACCTGATCCTGCTTTATCTGCTGCTTCTCTTTAACCTGGATTTGTGAACACAAATCCAAAAAAGAGTAAATCGCTCCCATGTCCGTCCACATGGGAGCGATTGTTCTCTCCGATATCAAACAATAACAGATTGGTTAATTCATTTCGATCAGAGAGCGACCAACAGACCACCACACCAACCATACAATATTATAACTCTGCCAATACTGGGTCGAAATAGCCTTCTTTTCCCATTCGGAAGTAGTATTTGCTATACTCCGGCAGCTGGTTTTTATTACGAAAACATGGAGAAGTTATGGAAATCCTGGTTATTCTACCTGCCTTTAACGAGGAAGAGGCGCTCCCGCCTCTACTCGATTCATTGGAAAAAGTACGGGCCTCCGATCTGCCGGAGCTGCGCACTTTTGTCATTGATGATGGAAGCAGCGATTCAACTGCCGATGTGGTTCGTAAACACAGCGAGCGATATCCCTGGCTAAACTTAGTCCAGCACGAACGCAATCAGGGCCTCAGCGCGGCGCTGCAAACCGGTTTCAAGACAGCCCTCCGGGAAAGTGGCCCGGAATCGGTGATTGTCACCCTGGACGCCGACAATACCCAACCACCGGAGCGCATACCCGGACTGGTTGAGCCGATTGCCCGTGACCAGGCCGATGTGGTGATCGCATCCCGCTTTCAGCCGGGGGCAGAGGTTCATGGTGTGCCGCCGATGCGCCGCCTCTACAGCCGGGTGATGAGCCTCTTATTCCGA
The DNA here is from genome assembly GCA_050288085.1 of Anaerolineae bacterium. Taxonomy (GTDB): domain Bacteria; phylum Chloroflexota; class Anaerolineae; order Aggregatilineales; family UBA3940; genus JBNKDD01. The sequence continues at coordinate 4,626 of JBNKDD010000151.1, read as the reverse complement.
GGCCTCTTCGCTATCCGGGGGGTGAGGGATTACTCGTGTGGTTTCCGGGCTTACCGGGCCAGCGTCCTCCAGCAAGCATACGATACCTATGGGGAAGACTTCATCACCGAGCAGGGATTCTCCTGCATGGTCGAGGTCTTATTCCAACTTGATCATCTGCCCAATGTACGATTCGGTGAAGTGCCGTTCACACTGCGTTATGACCTCAAGCCGACTGAAACCAAGATGAGGATATTCAACACCATCACCAATACGCTGCGGGTAGCATACAAACACCGCGTTCAATCCTAAATGCCTACTCTCACCAGGCTAAAATGCCAATCATCACTTTGATTTGTCTGTGAGAGAGGTGTTATAATGAATTTGAGCATACCAAGTTGCCTTTCGCAGGAGATTTTTAATGGCACTAAGACAAATTGGCCCAATGGAACTGATCATTATCCTGGCAATAGTCCTGCTCCTTTTTGGAGTTGGTCGGGTATCCAAAGTGGGTCAAGAATTAGGTTCGGCGGTGAGCGCATTCCGAAAAGGCTTAAAAGAAGGCCAGGAAGAGGATGATGCTGAAGCCAGCGAAACCGGAAAAGACGCCTGATAGCTTATTTGCAAATTAGACGGACAGGTTCAGGCTCATTGAGACAGGCTTTTAACCTGCAACCGGTTTTTCCTTACAGGTGAGAAGAACGCTCCTTAAATGGAGCGTTTTTCATTTTTGCAACTCATGTTAGACTCTCCGCCAGGGAGGAAAAAATGGCAATAGATACCCAGGCTATGTTGGAGTTCCTCGTCGGGCTGTTGAATGTTCCCAGTCCTACCGGGTTTCATGAACAGGCAGTTAGCTATTGTGAAGACGCGTTTTCTGATCTGCCGGTGACACTCTCGCGGAGCAAGAAGGGCGCATTGATCGCCAATTGGGAAGGCTCAAAACCGGGCGACCCTCGCGCTTTGACCGCTCATATTGATACACTCGGCGCGATGGTTCAGCAGATCAAAAGCGACGGCAGGCTGAAGCTGACCCAATTGGGCGGCTGGTCGTGGGGATCGGTTGAGGGCGAAGGAGTGACTATCTATACCCACGATGGCACGACCTATCGCGGTACGATCCTGCCGACAAAAGCATCGGTGCATATCTTCGGCTCAGAGGCCCGCGACTTCAAACGCAGTGAGGATGCGTATGAGGTTCGGATCGATGCCCGTGTGCAGACCGCCGGGGATGTCACCGAACTGGGGATCAACGTTGGGGATTTTGTCGTATTTGATCCGCGAGTCGAGACAGGGGAAGCAGGGTTTATTCGCTCCCGCCACCTGGATGATAAAGCCGGGGTGGCCTGCATCTATGGGGCACTCAAAGCGATGGCATCGGCAGGATTACAACCCGCCCGGCGCACGACAATCCATATCAGCAATTATGAAGAAGTGGGACACGGCGGAGCCAGCGGATTCCCGGACGATCTGGCCGAACTGCTGACCATCGATATGGCGGCGGCAGGCGGCCCTCAGAACTCCGATGAGTTCAGCGTTGGGATATGTGTCAAGGACTCTGGCGGGCCGTATCACATCGAGATGAAGCGCCGCCTGGTCACCTTAGCGAAGGCCGCCGAAATCCCCTACAGACTGGATGTGTACCCGTATTATGGGTCGGATGGTGAAGCATATTGGCGGGCCGGAGGCGACGTGATTGTCGGGTTGATCGGGCCGGGGGTTGATGCATCCCATCACTACGAGCGCACCCACATCGACAGCCTGGTAGCTACCGCCCGGCTGATCGTTGAGTATCTGCTGGCTGAATGACACCAACGGGGTAGACATAAACTTTTATCAGGTTCAACCATGTTAATTGTTGATGCGCACGAAGATATCACCTGGAATATGCTGTGTTTGGGGCGCGATTACCGCCAGAGCGTCCAGGCTATCCGTGAACGAGAGGGCCACAAAAAAGCGCCTGAATACGGCAACACCACACTTGGCCTTGACGCCTGGTTAGCCGGGCGGGTAGCCGTCATTTTCTCAACAATTTTCACCTCGCCCATTGAGCATCAGTTTGGGAGCTGGGATATCGTCACCTACCAGAATACCCAGGAGGCATACGACTGGGCCAGCAGGCAGATCGATATGTACCATCAACTGGCCGACGAGCACCCGAACTTCCAGGTAATCGGAAGTCAGGATGATCTGAAAGGTGTATTGGCATCCTGGAAAAAAGAAGATCAACCGGACGAGGAACGGCGGATCGGATTGGTTCCGCTGATGGAAGGAGCCGAGCCGATCATCGAACCGGAGCAGGTCGAGGAGTGGTACGAGCGTGGCTTGCGGATCGTGGGTTTGGCCTGGGAAGCTACCCGGTATGCGGGCGGGACACATACCCCTGGCCCCTTAACCTCGGAAGGGTATGCCCTCCTGGAAGTGATGACTGATCTCGGCATGGTGCTCGATCTGAGCCATCTCGCCGAACAGGCGTATTTCCAGGCACTCGATGCTTATGAAGGAGTTCTGATCGCCAGCCATGCCAACCCGCGCCGGTTTCTACCGACCAGCCGGGGCTTATCCGACGAAATGATCGACATGCTTGCGGAGCGAGGTGGGGTGGTTGGGATTGTGCCCTACAACCTCTTCCTCAAACCGGGCTGGATGGCCGGTGATCGCAAAGAAACGGTCAAACTGGCAGCGGTAGTCGATGCGATTGATCATGTGTGTCAGGTTACGGGAAGCGCCGATCACGTTGGCATCGGCAGCGATTTTGATGGCGGATTCGGATACGAACATATCCCTGCCGAAATGAACACCGTCGCCGATCTACGAAAATTGATCGCGCCGCTCGGCGAGCGTGGCTATACCGAAGATCAGATTGAAAGCATTTTAGGGGGAAACTGGCTGCGCATCCTGCGGCGTTCGCTCCCAGGCTAAGCGCCAACTCGTGCTACAATAGGGCTATAGGGTTGGAATTGGGCGAGGCATGAGGTATATGCCGTGCCCCTACTGGACGGGATGGAAGAAGATGAGTCGCCTTACGCAATTGGGTGTGTTTTGTGTGGTACTGGGTGGGGTGATCCTGTTTCTGGGGTTATTTCCCTTCGCGGTTGGGCTGGATACAACTGCCGGGATCGGTACAACCCAAATCATCGCCATGCTCACCGGGTTATTCTTATTAGTATTAGGGGCCTACGTGGTAGTCTATTCGACCATGCACCGCGGGCAGGAACGTACCCTGGCCCACATGATCGGGGTACGCCTGGGGCTGACCGGGTTGGTTTTTTCAAGCGCCGCGGCCTTTGCAGATATCATGGGCTTTGGCTCACACATATCCGGTGAGGGAACACTTTTTGGCTGGCTCCAGGCCGTTGGTATGATGATCGGATTCCTGATATCGGCCCTGGGCGTGTTGGTTTACGGTATTACACGGACCTCCAATTGATAAGGGAGACGATGGTATGCAGGATAAAGTAGCAACTCGCCAGGTAGTCTTATCTCTCGCGATGTTCGGCATTGGCCTGACCTTTGCCATCACCGGGCGTGATCCGGGCTGGCAGCTATTTGCTGCCGTATGTATGCTGGCGGTGATTACCCAACTCGTTGCCTTATCTAAACAGAATGCCATCAGCCGGTGGTTGGGCCTATTAACCCTGGCTGTCCTCATGTTAGGAATATTATGGGATACAAATAAACCACTGGGTATGATTTTGTCGGTGGCTCTGGTTATCCTGAGGGCTTTGAGCATGGGCGCTTTGACAAACACCAAAAAGGATCTGCAAGCCGTAAACGGGGAGAAGCAAGTTATATGATCTTGATCTGGGTGCTGATTATCTATGTGGCAGCGATGGCGATCTACCTGGGAGCAGTCGGCATTGTTGGGCTGCGTTTCAAGGGCACATTAAAACATGCAAAGCTGCCCGACCGTCTACCACGCGTATCGACCATCGTCCCGGCCCGGAATGAAGAACGTAATATTGACCGGTGCGCCAGCGGGATTGTCGCTCAGGATTATGCAAACATGGAGTTCGTTTTCGTTGATGACGACTCAGATGACGCAACACCTACCATCCTGGCCCGCTATGCAGAGCAGGATAACCGGGTCAAAATTGTGCATACCGGTGGGAAGCCGAAGGATTGGAATGGAAAGCAGTGGGCTTGCCAGTCAGGGGCCGATCAAGCGGCGGGCGAATGGCTCTGCTTTATGGATGCCGACACCTACGCCGAACCTGAGCTGATCAGCCGCACGCTGGCCTTTGCCGCAGCTAATAACATCGATATGCTCAGCCTCCAACCCTGGTACGAGATGCGTGGTTTGTGGGAACGGGTAGTTCTGCCGACTTGCCTGTTTCAGCTTTTGCTCGTGTTCCCGCCAGAGTGGGTGAACAATCCCGACCGGAAGCTCTCTATGGCGAATGGACAGTTTATCTTGATCCGCCAGGATGTATACGACACTATCGGCGGACATGCCAGTGTCAAAGATTGCATGATGGATGACTTCCCACTGGCCGAGCGGGTCAAAGGGGCTGGTTATCGCCTGTATATGGCGGATGGTTCAAGCGTGATGCGCGTCCGGCTCTACACCAATCTGCGGGAAATCTGGGCAGGTTCGATCAAAGCCGCCGTCGAAATAACCGGCGGATGGCTGCTCTCAGTGCTGAG
>JBNKDD010000150.1:0-13704 GCA_050288085.1 Anaerolineae bacterium | reverse complement strand
GCTCTTGCTCTATCATGATTAACCAATCAATGTTCATAAGCACCACTGTCCGGCGATTCATCCCTTGATTCGCCCAGTAAATCATCAGCGGGTGCAATGTCGAATGTGCCCAAGTCGATAGCCGGGCTGGAATCGGACAGTTGCAGATCAACGTCCGGCCACCCGCCGACGAACAGCGGATCGGCATAGATCGACCCGGAACCGCCCACCGCCTCCGACCAGCGCCCATCCGTGATCTCTGCTGCTGAAATACATGGATCGCTGCGACCCGGCAGGTTGTTGGCCTCGATCTCGCATTCCTCCCGGCTGAAAAAGACGTTCGCTCCCTCCTGCACCACTTCGACACCCTCCCCGAAGTATAGGCCGGTCGGCCCGCCGTCGATATCTGGTCCGGTGTTAAAAGCGAAAATATTGCCGACCATCACCAGCTTGATCGCTGCCGATGCACCCGTCTCCGGCCACGCAGCGACGAAGGCGTAATCCCGCCCGGTAAATGAGGGATCCCACATATTATAGGCGATGGTGTTGTTGACCACCTCGAAGTCGCCGGGATACACTCCGATCATCACCGGGTTGATTCCCTGGCCCCACACCACGTTATTCTCCATCCGCCCACCTGACCACAATTTGATCGCCTGGAGCCGGTTGTTATACACTAGGTTCCGCCGGACGATCACCCCTTCGACGTTCCCCTGGGTATCGCGTGAGTTCAGGTCGATGCCGTCGCCGCCGTTATCATGGATCACGCAGTCTTCAACAATGATAGGCTGCCCCTGTTCGATAGCCAGTGCATCGGCCCCGAACGAGGCTTCGCCGGTTGACATTCCCGCCCCGGTGATCTCCAGGCGGCTAAAGGTCATGGCGTCGCATGGGCCGGGCGTGCAGTCTACGGCGGTATAGATCGGATCGTGGATGAAGCTGTCCGTTACCGTGATCCCCCACACCGGCCCTTCTTCGGGTTCTTCACCGGAATTGCCGATAGTGAAGTGAATGCTGGCCTCGCCGCCGCCGATATCCAGGTGTTCGAGCACGATATCGTGATTGCCACCCGCCACCGTGATCCCCCAGATGCGGAAGTTTTGCAGCATCAATCCGCTGACCCGCACGAACGCCACGTCACGCGCCAGGTTGATCAGGTCACCGGCTTCATTCTGTCCGTCCAATATTGGGGATTCGCCGGGGTAGGCGGCAAAGGTGATCGGTGCTTCTGCCGTGCCGGAGCTGGTGATCGACACGCCTTCGGGAGTCGGGTAAGTGCCGCCGCGCAGGCAGATCACATCACCGGGTTGGGCCGAGTCGGCGGCCTGTTGGATCGTCTCCCAGGGCTGATCGCGTGTGCCGGGTGCCGAATCGCTGCCATCCGGTGCTACGAAGTAGGTGCAGTCGCTTTCATCATTCATCGATGGTGGAGATTGAGATTGAGATTGTGGAGATTGTGTTCGGGGCGGGGCGGTGGTAATAGAACGTTCTTCCGGGGTAGGTTCACAGGCTGTTAGAATGCAGAGCAGGCACAGTAGACAAAGCAGCCACATCATGTAATAGCGCTGCCGGTTTGACATCTAAATTCCCTCCTTGTCAAAAAACACGGTGGCGCGTGGGGTTGGCTGCTGCGGCTCCGCCACTACCTATCCTCTATGATATATCCAATACGGTCGGGCCGATAGTGACGGAGGGTATATTTAAAGTTGGGGGCAGAACCCCCCATCGCGCGACCTTTGGTCGTCGTTCGCGCTGACACGCTCACCGCGATTCGCCCCCCTTTGCAAAGGGGGGCAGACACCGGGGAACGGTGTCAGGGGGTTAACGAGCAACAATATAATTAAGCTGCCCCAGACATTAAATGCACCCGTGACAGAAGTTGAGAAGATTCAGCTTAAAAAACGATAGAGCCTACACCGACTTCCGACCGGCATAGGCCCTATCCCCTCATGGCAGTTCACAAGCAAAGCTGGTTTGCTTATGATCTATAGATATCAGCAAATCATAGAATTGGATTGGAGGGCTATCTCATCCCCAGTCGTCTCGACAATCTGGAAAACCAGAGCATTAGCGGTGATATGGGGAAACAAAACTCTGATTTACTGGAAATCCCTCTCTACTTACTTAGTCCGCTGCTGCCGGAACGGCTGCCAGGGCTTCTTGCAGATATTCGTGAATACCCTTTGCGGCTTGCTTTCCGGCTCCCATCGCCGAGATGACCGTCGCCGAACCGGTGACGATATCTCCGCCTGCAAACACATCAGGGATCGAGGTTTGCATATTCTCATTGACCTCGATGTAGCCCCATTTATTCAGTTCCAAACCCGGCAGGTGCTTGGTCAGCAGCGGGTTGGCATTCGCCCCGATTGCCATGATCACCAGGTCAACGTCCTCGTAGTATTCAGACCCTTTAATCGCGACCGGGCGGCGGCGGCCTGAGTCATCAGGCTCGCCCAATTCCATTTCGATGACCTCGATCTTTTCCACGAACCCGTCATCATCACCGATGATGCCTGTTGGATTCCGCAGGAAATGGAACTCTACCCCTTCTTCAACGGCGTGTTCGTATTCCTCGCGCCGGGCGGGGAGTTCTTCTTCACTGCGCCGGTAGACGATCATCACTTTCTCGGCCCCCAGACGGAGCGCGGTGCGGGCTGCGTCCATCGCCACGTTGCCACCGCCAAAAACGGCGACCCGTTTCCCGATATCGACGATGGTATCATAATCGGGGTCGTAGGCTTTCATAAGATTGACCCGCGTCAGATACTCGTTGGCGCTCAAAACACCGTTGAGTTCCGTGCCGGGAATATTCAGCATCGCGGGCAGACCGGCCCCAACACCCAGGAAAAAGGCTTGATACCCATCTTCGCGCAGCTCGTCAATCGTCACCGTTTTGCCGACAACGCAGTTAAGCTGAATCCTCACATCCAGCTTTTCGAGCTTCTCGATCTCTTTATGGACGATCTCTTTGGGCAGACGGAACTCAGGGATGCCGTAAACCAACACGCCGCCGGGAATATGGAAAGCCTCAAAAATGGTGGTTTCATAGCCCAGGCCCGCCAATTCACTGGCGCAGGTTAGACCGGCAGGGCCGGAACCAACAATCGCCACCTTGGGACGATCCGTGCCGTTCTCGCCTTGGGTCAGCTTCACCTCATCCTCTGAGGGGTGGGCCATATCCCAATCTGCCAGGAACCGTTCTAACCGGCCAATCGCTACCGGTTCAGACCCCTTTACTTTGCCCATTGCACAAAGCGCTTCACATTGTGATTCTTGTGGGCAGACCCGTCCACAAATACCCGGCAGGACGTTCTTTTCCTTGATGACCTCTAACGCCTTGTCGAAACTACCTTCTTTAATAAGAGCAATAAATTCGGGTATGGGGACTTCAACCGGGCAGCCGGTAACGCAGGTGCGGTTTTTACACTGGATGCACCGGGTAGCCTCCACGATAGCCATTTCTTCGGTGTACCCCAGGGCAACCTCTTTGAAGTTATGAATGCGCTCATGGGGGTCTGCCACCGGCATGGGGGTTTTTTCTTTAATCAGTTCCTTTTTTGCCATTCTTGCCTCTATTGCGAATTATTTATTATTCACCAGCAGGTGCCAGCTTTTCGAGAGCCCGGCATTCTTTTTGATACTTATCCATTGCTTCCCGCTCTGCTTTTACAAACCGGCGGTTCCGCAGGATCAAGTTGTCAAAATCGACATCATGACCGTCAACATCTGGGCCGTCAACACAGGCGAACATGGTATCGCCGGTCAGGGTCTGGTACCTGCATCCTCCACACATCCCCGTACCATCAACCATTAAGGTGTTCAGGGACACGGTTGTGGGGACAGGATTATCTCTTTTGGTGGTGGTCAATGCCACATACTTCATCATCACCAACGGGCCGATGGCGGTTACATGGTCAACCGGGGTGGATTCCATGACTTCGACTAAACGGTCGGTCACCAGACCTTTTTGCCCGTAGCTGCCATCATCTGTCGTGATGATTAACTGGTCAGATATTTCCTGGAATCTGTCCTCCCAGAACAACAAATCTTTCGAGCGGGCTCCTAAAATGGTGATAATGTGATTCCCCGCGGCTTTCATCTCTTTGACCTGGGGATACAGCGGGGCGATCCCAACACCGCCGCCGATAAAAACAACCGGGTTGGAGTACTTTTTAATCGGAATGGCTTTGCCTAATGGCCCAACGATGTCTTTAATGCAATCTCCAACTTCCATAGTTGAAAGCTGTGTGGTGGACTTTCCGATTGCCATGACCACCATCGTTATTATACCGGCTTCTCGATCATAATCCGCAATGGTGAGGGGGACGCGTTCCCCGGTTTCACAGATGCGGATTATGACGAAATTTCCCCCATGAGCGTGTTGGGCGATCAGGGTATCTTTGACTTGCAATTCGAATAATGTCTTGTCTGGATTCAGGAATTTTTTCGACAGTATCTGGTTTTCCATTTTTACTCTGTCCAACCCTCGAGGTTTTTATTCTTGACACTTCCCTATGGAAGTGTTAAATTGCCATAGGGTTAGAGTACAGTACAATAATTGAGAAGTCAAGAGAATTGTGACTTTTGTAACCCTTTCTAAATTATTATGACCTGGGTTTTGGTTTACTCATGGAAAGAGTCAAAGGCGGGCGGGCAACCGCTTCACCCAACATCATTGACCGTGAATCAGACCAGCCAATCTATGCACAATTGGCTGATTTGCTTCATAACCAGATACTCAATGGGAAATACTCCCCCGGCGAAAAAATGCCTTCCGAGGCGATGATCGTCAAGGAGTTCTCCGTCAGCCCTATGACGGTGCGCCGGGCCATCAACCTGCTGGCTGCCAGGGATATCATCACCACCAGCCAGGGCAAGGGTACGTTTGTTAAAGCCGTCTCATTGATTAATACCGCTTTTTATCTGCGTGATATCGAAAGCCTGTTTGACTCTGATGCAGTTGCAAACATCAAGATCATCGATGCGCATTTCGTCAAGGCCGATGAGAAAATATCCGATAAACTGCATATTCCACTTGGCAAGAAAGTTATCTTCATTCGGCGGTTGGTTGTTTCCGAAGATGTCCCCATCTTTTATCACCGTGAATTCCTGATCAGTGATCCACGCCTCCCGGTTGTTGAGGCCGAGTTGCAAGTAACCGAACTGCAAGGTATTTTTCAGGGTGTTGGAAATCAATTGATCAAGAGTGGAGATATTTCCCTCTCCGCAACTACACTCAACCAGGAGGAAATTCTTTTGCTGCAACTTCATAGCTCAAGTGCTGGAATGATGCTAGAGCATATCTTTTATGATTTCGACGACCAACCGCTAAGCTGGGGTTGGTTCATCTGTGACAGTCGTTACCTCCGATTTCATACCAGGATTGGTCTAGAATCATTCGAGCCAAAGCGTGATGAACGTACCCGATAATCGCACCCGACTGGTTGAGAGCCTTAAAAATCTAGAAGAAGAAGAAGCCCTGGAAATCCTTCAAGTAAGAATTCAGGCCAAAGATGATGTCGAGGAGATCCTTGAAGACGTCCAGGCCGGGATGACGGAGGTCGGCAAGCTCTATGAAGAGGGCACCTATTTCATCTCTGGTCTGATGCTGGCCGGTGAAATCTTCCGGGGGATGATGGAAATCCTGGAGCCGTTCTTTGATAACCAGCATAACGGTAAGAACTCCGGGCATGTTCTACTCGGCACGGTACAGGGCGATATTCATAACCTGGGCAAGGATATGGTGAAGACCTTGCTGCTCTCCCAGGGTTTCAAAGTGACCGACCTGGGGGTGGATGTCTCGCCCGCTCTTTTTGCTGGAGAAGCGCTAAAGTCCAGACCGGACATCCTCGCATTATCCGGCTTACTGACCGGGTCCTACAATGTTATGGGAGAAACGATCAAGGAGATCAGGAAAGTGCGGGACTATTCGATCTCTGCGATCCCGGTTATCGTTGGCGGCGGTATGATGACTGCCAACGTTGCGGTGGCGGTCGGAGCCGATTATTGGGCCACCGATGCGCTGGTGGGCGTCCAACTCTGCCAGCAAATCATGAAAGAAAAAAGCCGGTAACGTGGAGCGTTACCGGGCAAATCAATGAATTTTATGCTGGTGGATTAAGCTCTCACTGCAACACTATCATATACGGCTTCACGAAGGGCTTTCTCGCGTGGATCATTGAATGGGTATACATCAATGCGATTGAGCACATAGGCAAATCCGAGGCCAAGATCTGGATCGGCAAAGGCAACTGAACCACCGGCACCGGGACAACCATAACTGCGTGCAGTTTCACCAATCGGAGCTGGTGGAGTTGATTTCATAAACCCCAGAGAGAATGCAACTTCAAGACCAATAACCCGGTCTGACATCCCCTGAACGGGCTCAGCTAACTTATTGAGCGTTTCGGGCGTTAACCCTAAAGTGTGACCACCTGTAGCAAACTCACTATAGAGTTTTGCGAGAGCACGCGCCTCACCAATACCATTTCCTGATCCCATCTCCACACCTTGTAACACGGGATCATTAAAATTACTGTGTTTTAACAGACCTTTTGGATCGATCATGCTCAAGGCTGTTAATGAGCGTGGATTGAAAAAACCTTTCACGGTTGCCCAGGGCATCTTATTCAAACTGAAAACGAGCTGAAAAGGACTCTCGACGCCATAGAGTGTTGCCAACCGGCTTCGATCAACATCATCGGGCAGCCCGATGTAAAACTCGATCCCCAATGGCTCGGCGATCTCCTCCTGGAAGAACTGATTGAGCCGCCGCCCTTTTGGATCAACATGGCGGAGTAGTTCGCTGATCAACCAACCGATAGTCCAGCAATGATATCCCTGAGCTGTTCCGGGCTCCCATGCTGGCATCTTCCGGGCTAAGGCATCGGCGACTTTAGCGGTGTCAAAATCGGCAAGGGTATCTAATGTCAGATCATCAAGGGTACATAAGCCTGCCTGATGAGCAAGTAGCTGGCGAACGGTTACGTTTTCTTTCCCGTTTTGAGCGAACTCAGGCCAATAGGTGGCAACGCGTTCGTCATAATCCAACCATCCACAGGAGTGAGCCAATGCAGCACAACAGGCCGCAACACCTTTTGTGGTGGAGAATACACCTACCATAGAATTCTCACGCCAGGGCTGTGATTTAGCTTTATCGTGATAACCACCCCATAAATCAACAACCTTTTCCCCCTGATAATACACCGCGCAGGCAGCACCTAACTCGTTACGCTCACGGAAATTATCCTCAAATGCTTCACGCACTTTTTCAAAACCTGATGCAACAAACCCGTTTATCTCTGTCATTTTTCATTTTCCTCACTAGCAGCATCAAATACCACTCCGGCAAATCAAATATGCCGGGTTCAAAACCATTATCTGTTTCCACTTAACTGAGATTATTCTTAGGGTGGGACTGCGCTATACATTGGCTGCTACTCCACGCCAATAGCAGATTTCAATATATCGAACATGGTATTAACGTGATCGGAGATCATCTGATCATCAAGTTCATCCCAATGCTCTATCAACCAACTATCCGAAGCATTATCCAGCCCTGAGATGATATGTAAAAGCAGATCATCAGGGAGATCGGTGCGAAGTACACCCAACTCCTGACCCCGGTTTACGAAGGCACTCAACATCCCCATAACCTGCATGAGATATTCAACAACTGATGCAGATTCAAGTTCTTGAGACGAAAGTGATGAGATCGCCTTAGCAACGCCAACAGTCCACGGCTGTGTTTTGAAATACTTGAACTGGCTTTTGTACACATTGGTAATCTCAGGCCAAAATGTATCGGCGGTCAATGTGTTCAGATTGAGATCAATATCCCCAAACAGGTAGTCGATATAGTACTGAACAACCGTCAGGAACAAATCTGCCTTATCATCAAAATAGTAATAAGCTGCACCTTTACTGACTCCAGCATCACTCAGGATTTGATTCATTGAAGCATTTGTAAAACCCTGCTCGGCAAATATTTTGGCAGCCGATTCAAGGATGCTGTGTCGTTTCTCTTCGGATAAATTCTCAAATCTTGGTCGTGGCATACATTTCCTCTCGCGCCAATAATAGACCTTGTGAACATACCGACTGGTTAGACTGATTGATTAGACCAGTCAGTCTAATAATATAATTTGTTTCTCATTTTGTCAAGGTAGGGGCCAAAAAACCCGTGGGGCGTTTACAACATGTCAGGTGGAAAAGATTAAGGAGCCGCGAAGTTCGTTCGAGGCTCCTATTAACGAAATCATTTTTTGTAGGGGCACAGTATGCTGTGCCCTGGGCGGTGCAAAACTCAATTCCCCACAGCAACAGGCGCATCCACCGATTCAACTGGCCGCTGCTGAAACAGCCACACCGCCGCCCAGACTGCCCAGCCCGGCACCACTATCAGCCCGAAAAACAGGCCCAGCATCGAGACAAATGTCGCATTGATGCCGAGCATATTCAACGAGATAATAGCCATCCACACGATCCAACCCACGCCACCAAACATCCCGACAACGGACAGCGCTTTGGGCAGCAGGCCGCTGACGCAAACCAACAGCATCCATACCCCCAGGGCGGCCAACAGGCTCAAGTAGACAAAACCGGTCCATTCAACCGGGGCGATCTGGTTGATCACCAACTGGAGCGGGAAAGCCGCCGGGATCGCCAGCGTACCAATCAACCCGGCTGCTAACGCCCACCGGCTGATCGTCGGATGGGCTGTGTTCAAACGGCGGTGCAGTCCAACCACCAGCGGCAGCAGTGCGGTAGGGGCCAGCAGCACCAGGAATTCCGTAGCACTTTCTTCGACAGAAAGCAGCGGCGCGACGAAGATGATGAGTATCACCATCACCGGCATGATCAACGCCCCGGCAAATGCCAGCGATCGCCAGCTGCGTCCATTCGATTGGCTAATCTGCATAGGGTTTCTCCTCTGTGCGTCAAACGCATCCTTCAGGATATCCAGCCCTTCCCATAGGGTAGGCTGATATTGTTCCAGCATGGCGCGGAACTCGTCTTCGTAGCGCTCACGCCATGAGCGAGGATACAGCTTGATCAGCAAGTTTATGAGCGGTGACATCACGGATTTGCTCCCAGCCGTTCTAAGCCCACGGCGGCGAACGCTTGCAGACTTTGCAGCGAGTCGTGCAGCTCGATCCGGCCTGACGGAGTCAATCGATACGGGCGGCGTCGATCTTCGGTCTCAACCGCCTCGATCAGTCCGCGCTCTTCTAAGCGTGTCAGCGCCCCGTAGAGGGTTCCCGCGCCCAGCTTGATGCTCGCCATCTTCTCGATGTCTTCCATCATGGCATAGCCGTGTTTCGAACCATCGGCCAGGCTCGCAAGGATCAGCAGCGCCGGGTTAGAGTAGCGTCCGAAAGCAAGTTGTGTCATGTCGATCCTTTGTTACACATCGCGATATATCATCATGTGTAATATAATCGAATTAGACGCGGCTGTCAACTTCCATATATTCCCGGCGATTTGAAGAAATCACCGTTCATTGGGTCGTAGTAATACAGACCGGGAATAGCATCAAATACTTCGACCACAAAGATATGATCATTGATATGCTTCATATCCGGATCATCATCTCCACCAGTAGATATTCGTCTGGAGCATTGAACCACGATTTCCTGATCGGGGTGCTTCGTAATCGAAGCAATTTCTGCCGATTCCACTGCGATGTGATCCTGGTCTTCCCACGTTAGTCGTAAAGACCACTCCCCAACCCGGATAAGGATTTCGGGTTTTTTAACCTCGACCACCGCTTTGAGATGTCCAGAAAATTTCGCTTGAATGTTTGATGCCAGCTTTTCAAATGTCAGTGGGTGCTCATTGGGGACGAGCACTAAACTTGCATAATAACGGTATCCCATTTTTCCCTCACTCCACTAGAAAAAGCTCAGTCAGGCGGGCTTTCACTCCCGTCAGTTCGATTTCTGATTTTGCTTGCTTCAAACGCTCGTATATATTTGATGCCTCTATATTTGTAGGTCGGGGGACATTGCTGTCCCCCTGATCCGATTCTCAGTCACCTAATTGATATCGCACAAACCGGGCGACTCGTATTGAGCTTCCCAATTCTTCGCTCTTTTGCTGGAGTAGTTCATCAATCGATAATTCATCATCCTTGATGAAACGCTGGTTGAGCAGGCAAGTCTGATTATAGAATTTCTGGAGCCGCCCCTCGATGATTTTAGCCTTGATATTTTCCGGCTTGTCCTCATTGACGAGTTCCTCGGTTAGCTCAGCGATTTTTGCTTCACGCTCATCAGCCGGGATATCGTCCACCGAGACAAACTTAGGCTCCTCTGATGCGATGTGCAGGGCCAGATCGTGGGCAAGGTCAGCTAACAACCCCTTATCCACTGAATTTTCAACCGCCAGTTCAACCAGCACACCGAGCCGACCCTCCATCGGATCATAGCCTTCGATCTCACCGGCATGGACATAGCCTTCGACAACAGCGTTTTCACCGGCTTCATAACGGGCAACCTGCCGGAGTTGGATATTTTCCCCAAGTTTTCCCGCCAGTTCTTTAATGGATAATTCCACCGTTTGAGCCGGGTCACCCATGAAACTGGCAGCCAACAGGCGATCCGCATCCGTCAGGGTTGAGTCGCCAAGCACCTGATCAGTTAATCGATGCGCCAATGATTTAAAGTCCGAGACTCGTGCAACAAAATCGGTCTCGCAGTTGATCTCAATCATGCACACACTATCCTCATGTTGTGCCACCACAACCAGACCTTCGCGAGTCTCACGCTCTGCCTTTTTCTCAGCCTTGCGTAAACTGGTCGAACGCAGCTGCTCAAGGGCTTTTTCATAATCATCACCATGAGCTTTTAACGCATTTGAGCAATCTAACACACTTGCGTATGTAGCCTCTCTTAATTGCTTGATCATAGCGGTTCTCGTGGACATACCTTCTTTCTCCTTTATATAAAATAAAAGAGCGAACCACATGGTTCGCTCTTAGAATAAACCGATTTAGTATCTTATAACGGCATCATCTTCTAAAGAACCATGCTTGTTCTCTCTTGGTATCTTCGACTATCCAATCATTCCATGAGGTGCAGAACGCAAAATCAACGCGACGATCTGATTCGAACGTGGCGCTGTTCAGGCTCTGATTTGACTCGACACTCATGGTCACAAACATGATTTAATTCCGCTCGTTAAAAAATTTCCGCCGCATAAGATACCATGTATGCTTCTAGAAAGCAATCTCAATAAATCGTTACTCCTCAGGCCACAACCCCATACTCTGCCGGAGAATCCCCAACTCCCCGATGTGATAGGCGTTATGATCCGCCACGATCAGAATCTCCCGCAGGATGTTATGCCCCGGCTGACCGTGCGGAATCTGCGCATACAGATCGGTCGCCGGGTCCTGAACCAGATCGACCAGCGCTTGCCGGTCGGCGTAGAACTGCTCGATGGTTTTATTCCACCCGGCCAGATCGGTCTTGGCATCTGGGGCAGGCCAATACTCCTTCGGCCATTCCATCTCGGCATACGCCGGGTTGCGGATGTAATCGAGGATATCCCACTGGCAAATACGGATATGTTCGATCAGGTGCCAGAAGGTATAGTTCAGGGTAGGTGGCTTGACGTTGATCTGCTCTTCAGGGAAATTGGCGACCGCATTTTCAAACAGCATGTGGGCCTGCTGCTTGGTCATCAGGTTAACGAGCTGTGTACGTAACGCTTGATCGGCACTCATTGTGATTACTCCTTGGGCCATAAGCCCATGCTCTGTCTTAGAATTCCCAGTTCCCCAATGTGATAGCCGTTGTGATCCGCGATGCTCAATATCTCGTGCAGGATGCTGTGCTTATCCGGGGCAATCGGCGCGGTGAGATCGTTGGCCGGATCTTGAACGATGTCAACCAGCGCCTGCCGGTCGGCGCAGAATTGCTCGACGGTTTGCTTCCACCCGGCCAGATCGGTCTTTGCATCCGGGGCAGGCCAATACCCGACCGGCCATTCCGGCCTGACATGGTCGGGATTACGGATGTAGTCGAGATCATCCCGCTGGCAGATGCGGATATGTTCGATCAGGTGCCAGAAGGTATAGCTGACATTCGGCGGCTTGACGTTGATCTGGTCTTCGGGGAAGTTGGCGGTGGCGTCTTCGAACAGCATGTGGGCCTGCTGCTTGATCATCAGGTTGACAAGTTGGGTGCGTAAGGCTTGATCGTCGCTCATCTTAGTGATTGCTCCTCGTGAATAGTTGGCTGCTAGCCGTGATTATATGAAAAGAAGTTCCCAATGGCGACCTCCTTATGCAATTTCCGCCAACTTCCCTACAATAGTGCTCAGGGTGAAACGAGAATATAAGGGAGGGATTATGCTCACGGCACGACGCGAGATTACCGGTCGGACTTATGGTGAGCGGCGGAACGAGTACGAACGTTTGCACCAATACGCCACGTTAGTTGATCTCCAGGCACACCCATCTCTCAAAGCGGCCTGGTTTGGCTACAACCTGGCCGAAAGTCACGATCAGCCCGGCCTGCTAGAAAAGTTACTGGATATCAGCCTGCTTGGTTTTAACCCGCTGACCGTGCGCACGTCGTTCCCCAAGCTGATCGAAGGCTATGTGGATGTCCAGGTTTCCACCGTTTATGCGCTTGAAGAGGACGCGGTCCAGAAGGATATGACCGCCAGGATCAAACCGTTTGGGATC
The DNA here is from genome assembly GCA_050288085.1 of Anaerolineae bacterium. GTDB lineage: Bacteria > Chloroflexota > Anaerolineae > Aggregatilineales > UBA3940 > JBNKDD01. The sequence continues at coordinate 1,031 of JBNKDD010000150.1, read as the reverse complement.
AACACCTCCTACTACACCCTGGTCAAATGGCTGCGCTGGCTGCCGATGTTGAAAAACGCCTGGAAACATGCCATCGTCCCGGATTATTATCAGGCCAGCATCATCGCGATGGACATTATGGAAGAGCAGGTTGCCGCTACTCCGGGGATTGAATTTGCCCTGACCCGTCCCCGGTTGGGGGAGATCGTCAGCCGGAACCGGCTCCAATCCGATTCCGCCCGCGTGGTCGCGATGGTCCACGCCCTCGAAGGCGCACACTGCCTTGAAGGGCCGGAAACCCGCCAGATCCGCCACCGGCAGCGCAATCCCAGAAAGCGCACCGCCGACGATAACGCCATCATCCAGGAGGAAGTACTGCGCAACCTGGATACTTTCTATGAGCGCGGAGTCGCCATCATGGGACTGGCGCACTATTATCCCAACGAGACGACCGAAAGCGTCTTCTCCTACCCGGAACGTGCTCTTGATAACATTCCACATGAGCGCTGGTTGGAGGTCTGGCCCGACCACACCCGCGGCCTGAGCAACCTGGGCCGTGAAGTCGTCAACCGGATGCTGACCAACGGCATGATCATCGACCTCAGCCACGTATCGCCCACTGCCCGGATGGAGATTTACCGGATGGTTGACCAGGATCACGGCAGTAAGAAGGGCGCGGTGCTGGCCTCCCATATCGGGCTGCAAGCCATGTACAACCATCCCTATAACCTGGCCGATTGGGAGATCGAATGGCTGTCCGATCACGATGGGGTGGTGGGGGTGATGTTCTCCAATTACTGGCACACTGGGCGAGAAGGGGTCAAGCTGGGCCTGGGCTATATCACCGACGCCATCGATCACCTGATTGCCGTCGGCGGGGAGAAAGTGGTCGCATTCGGCAGCGACTTTGACGGCTTCAGCGATCCGCCGGATGAAGTCGCCGACGCCACCCAATGGGTGAAGCTCACCCGGCATTTATTCTCGCAGTACCGGGTTGAAGCCAGCGAAGACTCGGACGGATTCATCCGGCGGGAGATTGTCCGCAAATACGG
>JBNKDD010000149.1:0-13885 GCA_050288085.1 Anaerolineae bacterium | reverse complement strand
GGCACCGGTTCCCCATTCGCCAGGTCGCGCACCCAATCGACCAGCCGCACCCGTCAATGGCATAAGTATAGAACTCTCCGCGTGGCAGGACACAATGCAGATCGCCCCCCGCCGTGAAAGACCGGTAATTCGGCACCGCCGAATGGATCGCCAGTAAATGCTCCTCAAGTAGCGGTTCCCAATCCGACCCATCCCCGCCCCCATCCGGGAAGGTATAAAACACCTGCACCTCGTCACGGGCGGTGTTGAACTGGGAAAAGACGTAATCGGGATAATATCGAGCTATCGCCGTGTAGTATTTTGCCATTGTCCAATCAAGCGGAGCCATCTCGACCAGTTCGGGAATCCACTGGGGGAAATTATCGTGCACATGCCAATCCGTCTGCAAATCGACCGGCCTCCCAAAGATGAACGACAGCGAGTCGCCGAACTGGACAACCGGCACGCCCGGATAATGCTCGATGATATACGGCGCATGGACAATCGACCCAACGCTGCCCGCGCTGCACCCGGTCACAAACACCGATTCAGGATTGGGGATGTTGGCATAAGCCCAATTGAGCGCCGCACCGGTATTGACAAACCCCTTAAAATTGATCGTCACCTCACCGGAGTCATCAGTATAGGTATGGACGTTGTCCCCCCAATGCACATCACCCGTGCAAACCGGCGCATAGACAATGTGATAATCCCGGAATGGATTCTCCGGGTCATCGAGATTCAAGATACCGCCATATCGCCGGGCCGGGTTGTCTCCTTCCGTGACGGCGCTGTCATAAAACCCGTTGAACTCGACATTGGTCGCCCGGCAGGTATCCGCATCCCAGCAGCCACCCCCACCCTGAAGGTAAACCAGCAGCTTATTGACCCGGCCCCGCCGCACCCAGAAAGCATACGGCGTACCATGTGCGCAGGCCGTATCCCCGCCCGGCTCGATCCGGTTCCAACCGGGTGCCAGATCATCCAGGGTTGGGCCAACAGCCTCTACCGTCAGAGACGGTTCAACTTGTTCAGTTTGTTCAGTCTGCTCAGCCGGGGTGGGGATCGTATCGGTTGGCGGGGGCGGAATCGTGATCACCAGGGGCTGTGGAGTCGGCCCGGACGGTCGGCAGGCAACCAAACTCAAACCGCTGATAAGGACTGCACAGAACCACTTTTTCATAAAAACCCCCCACTTACCTGTCTTTTCATCAATGATTAACCATAATCTAACCAACAACTAAGATATTTTGTACATTTTTGCATACCTTTTGTAATTGTCAACAGTTCTACATAGGGAAGATTTGTGCTACACTTTGAAGAGTGGCACTATGGGGTGAATAGGGCTTTTGCCCGAGTTACTATAGAAGGAGATAAGAGTGACTCAGAAATACATGGTTGGTACCATTATTGTATTACTGTTATTGACCGCCTGTGGGGGAACCACCGCCGATAGCCAGCCAAATCAGGCAGTTGCAGCCGAACCCACAAGTATCCAATTCTCATGGGTACATACCATCGAATTTGCAGGCTTCTACATGGCCGAAGAAAAGGGATACTACGCCGATGAGGGACTCGATGTTGAGCTAAAAGGCGGCGGCTTTGATGAAGATGGCAACTTCATCTCCCCGGTTCAACAAGTACTCGACGGCGAAGCCGACTTCGGGGTACTCAGCGGGGACCAGATCCTGGCTGGGCGTGCAGCAGGCCAACCGCTGGTCGCTATAGCCACCATCTACCAACGCAGCCCAGCAGGCTTTGCCTCTCTGGCCGAAAACAATATCCAGCGGCCCAGTGACCTGGTCGGCAAAACCGTTATGATCGACCTGGAATCGGCTACCGGCCTGATCTACAAAGCATTATTAAGCTCACAGGGAATCGATTACGACAGCGTGAACACCCTGCCCCGCACCGACTTCACAAACGATCCCCTGATCAACGGAGATGTTGATGTTCTCGACGTCTTCATTACTAACCAACCGGTCGCATTGGCTCAACAGGGTATCGATATTAACTTGATTCTCGCATCCGATTACGGAATCGATATCTACACCAATGTAATCTTCACCACCGAAGATATGATTGCCAACAATCCAGATTTAGTCGAACGCTTCATACGGGCCACGCTGCTTGGCACACAGAGCGCCATCGATACCCCGGAAGAAGCAGCAGCTTTGTCTGTCACCTACAACGACACCCTTGATCTTGAATCTGAAACTGAATCTATGCAGCGGTCACTGCCCCTTCTCAAACCGGCAGGCACTCAGGTTGGGATGATGACCCCGGAAGTCTGGGAACTGACACACAGCATCTTGCTTGACCAGGGGGTATTATCCGAGCCGCTCAATGTTGACGAAGTCTATACAATGAAATTCTTGGATGCGATCTACGGTGAGTAATTTAAGGGTTTGAGGAGATAGTTAATTAATGGCAACAGCAAATCCATCGGCTAATCAAAAAAGCCGGGTTCCATTCTGGCGGCAAATCCGCTGGAACCTGGCAATTGCATTTGTTTTATTGGCAGCTTTACCGGTCATTGTGGTCGAGGTCGTAACCCTCAATCGGGCTTCTACCCAGACTCAGGAGCAGATCACCAACCAGCTCGAATCGGTGGTTGAATTAAAAAGCAACCAGATCGAGCGCTGGTTAGGTACCAGTGACCTGGTGATCAACCAATTCCTGGCACATGGTGGCGACGAAGTCCGGCAGTTCGCCCAGGCCTGGCCCGACACCACCCCCGAAGCCCAGAACACAACCAGTCAACTCCTCCAGGATGCGCTGGTTTCCCTGGAGCAAGAAGAGGGTAAAGCCCCGCCCGTCACGCAGCTTTTCATCTACAAACCTGATGGTGAAATTATCGCTGCCTCAGAATCAGCACTCAACGGGCGCATCGTTCGGAGCCAACCCTACTACGAAGCCAGCCTGAGCACCACCAAACTCATCCAACCGCCTTTCTATGACCTGAGCACCGGTGAGTTGACGATGATCGTCACCCAACAACTGGTCTCCGATCAAACTGGCGACGTGATAGGTGTGCTGGCCGGGCGCTTGGACCTGGACACCCTGCGCAGCATCATGACCGAGCGTACCGGTCTCGGTGAAAGCGGTGAAACCTACCTGGTCAGCATCGAGAGTAACTACCTGCTGACCCCCAGCCGTTTTGAAGGCTACTCCTTAACCCGCGCTTACCACAGCAGCGCTATTGACCGCGTACTCCTGGGTGAGAACGGCTCAGGGGCCTACAACGACTACCGAGGTGTCCCCGTCTTCGGGGTCTATCGCTGGATACCGGACCTACAGGCTGGCCTGATCGCCGAAGTAGACGAATCTGAAGCAACCGCAGGCTTCCAGCAGGTCGCCCGGTTAAGTATCTTGCTGACCGTCATCGCCGGGGTGATCGCCATCGGCATTGGCTTTGTGACAGCCACCCAGCTTACCCAGCCGATTGTCCAACTCACCCAGATAACCAGCCGCATCATGGAAGGTGACCTCAGCAAACGGGCGCAGGTACGTGCCCGCAACGAGGTAGGCCGTCTGGCAAATGCCTTCAACGCAATGGCGACGCAGATTCAGGAATTGGTTGGTTCACTGGAGCAGCGGGTTAGCGAACGTACCCGCGACCTGGAAGTCGCGGCTGAGGTGGCCCAGCAGATCTCCAACGTGCTTGACCTGGATGAACTGCTCATTCAGTTTGTCGAACTGACCCGCAAGAGTTTCAACCTTTATCATGCCCAGGTTTATCTGCTGGATGGTGAGCAGAGCACCCTGATTATGGAAGCCGGTTCTGGTGACGCAGGCCGCCGGATGAAACAATCCGAGCACAAAATTGAATTCGATGCACCGGCCAGCCTGGTCGCCCGTGCCGCCCGCAGCCAGGAGCCGGTTGTGATCAACGACGTAGAACACGCCCTTGACCACCTCCCCAACCCCCTCCTGCCCGATACCCGATCTGAGGTGGCCCTGCCCATGCTGATCGGTAATAAGTTGATGGGGGTGCTGGACGTTCAATCAGACCGCGTCAACCGCTTTAGCGAAGGCGACATACGGACGCTCAACGTTCTGGCCGACCAGATGGCCGTCGCAGTGAACAATGCGACCTCCTTCGCCCAGGTCAGGCAAACCGAGCAATCCGCCAGAGAACAGCGGATACGTGCTGAAGAGGCGCTGCAAGAAACTGAGGCGCAGGCTCACCGGCTCACCATGCTTAACGAGATGAGCGAGGAACTGAACCGCGCCACAAGTATTGATCGGATTTACGAGATCGCAACAGTTTATACCGAGCGCATTCTCGCCAGTGACCGCACCAGCCTGGCACTCTATCGCCCGGAAGATCACCAGTTTGAAGTGTTTGCCCTCCAGGGCGAAAAGGGTGTTATCCCTACCGGGACAGTCCTGCCATCTGACCGGACCGGGCTTGGCGAAACCATCCGGGAAAATCGGATTATCTACACGCCGGATGGCCGCGCCAGTGAACTGACAGATAGTTATCAATTGTCTAAGCAGGGCATTCTGTCAACGATGACGGCCCCACTCATTTCCGGCAGCCGGATTATCGGGACACTCAATATCGGAGCACGGCAGCCCAGTGCCTTTACCCCGCGCGACGAATCGATCCTGCTTCAGATTTCTTCGCTCCTGGTATCGGCCATTGAGAACCGGCGACTCTATGAAGAAACCGAGCGTTCAGCCGGTCTGCTGCGTACAGTTCTTGACGCCAGCCAGGACTGGATTTGGGCCAAAGACCGCGATTTCCGGTTTATGTTCATTAACCAGCTTAATGCCCAGGAAATGCTCGGTGTTGAACCAGAAGAAGCCATCGGCAAGACCGACTATGAATTCTCACCGGCCCATCTGGTTGACGGCGATCAAGAACATGGTATCGTTGGCTTCCGTGCCGATGATGAAAGAGCACTCGCCGGGGAAGTGGTTCACAACCCCTACGATGTCGTGACCTTCCACGATGGCCGCGTCCAAATCCTGGACACAACCAAAGTACCTATCCGTGATGCAGACGGTGAGATCATCGGGACGCTGGGCATCGGTCGCAACGTAACAGAAGAGCGCCGTGCCGAGCAGCGTGAGCAGATGGCCCAGGAATTCGCCCGTGAATTATCCCAGACGATTGAGGTAGAAACCCTGCTCGACCAGGCCGTGAACCGATTGAGCGAAACCTTCGGATACTACCACGCTCACATCTACCTGTTGGATGAACAGGAGAACCGGCTGAGTGTCGCCGAGGGCTTAGGAGCCGCGGGCGAACAGCTTAAAGCCAGCGGACACAGCATCTCCCTTGATGCCCAGCGCAGCCTCGTTGCTCGCGCTGCCCGGACTCAGGAACCGGTTGTCGTCAATAATGTCCATGACAACCCCGACCACCTGCCCAACCCCCTCCTGCCCGAAACGGCTTCGGAGGCAGCCATCCCCTTAATGGTTGGTGGGCGCGTACTCGGTGTTCTGGACGTGCAGCACTCCACCACTGATCAGTTCGACAACCTTGAGATCGGAACCCTGCTGACCGTTGCAAACCAGCTTGCCGTCGCGCTCTCCAACGCCCAACTCTTCGAACAGACAGAGAATACGGCACGCCTCCTGACAACCATCTTCGACGCCAGCCAGGACTGGATCTGGGTTAAAGACCCGGACCTGAGACTCCGATTTATTACCAACCAGATGGCCGAACAGGCATTCGGTCAGCCTGCTGAAAGCGTTATCGGCAGAACTGTTGCCGAACTACTGCCCGATCAGGATATGTCCGCTGACCAACGCGGTGACCAGATGGTTATCGAAGGCGAAGTTGCTCACAATCCTGATGAGCTTATTCAATTCGCCGACGATCTACAAACACATATTCTTGACACACGTAGACAGCCAATCCAGGACGCCCAGGGGAACATTGTCGGTATCCTGGGCATTGCGCGTGACGTGACTGACCAACGCCGCGGTGAACACCGTGAGCGTGTGGCCCGTGACCTAGCCGCTCAGTTATCCGGGGCGCTCAGTGTCGATGACCTGCTCGATCAAACGGTCAATCGGCTGGCTGAGACACTCGGCTACTACTACGTCAATATCTATCTACTGGATAAAGCCAACGAACGGCTGGTCGCCGCCAGAGGTCTGGGCGAAGCCGGGTTACAACTCCAGGCTATCAAACACAGCATCTCGCTCAAAACCGATCGCAGTCTGGCTGTTCAGGCAGTCCGCACCCGCAAGGCAGTGATCACAAATGATGTGAACTATGAGCCTAACTACCTCCCCAACCCCATGCTGCCGGATACGGCTTCAGAGGTTACCCTCCCCCTACTCCGAGGGCGGGAAGTATTGGGTGTGATCGACATCATGCACGACAATGTCGGGCACTTTAACGAATACGAGGTTAACACCCTCCAGATCGTTACCGACCAGATCGCCATCGCGCTGACCAATGCCCAGCTCTATGAACAAACCAGGATCGCGGAGGAACAGCTTCGCCGTTCAAATCTGGTGCTCCTCAACAGCCCCGTTGTCCTGCTCCAATGGAGAGCAGACGAGGCGTCCTCAGTCGATATCGTGACGGAAAATATCAGCCAGTTTGGTTATACACCCCAGGAATTCCTGAGTGGTGAGATTACTTTCCAGTCGCTCATCCACCCAGATGACCTGAAGCGTATTGAGCCGGAGATTGTGAGTTACACCGAAAGTGATGTAGACCAGTTCCAGGAACAGTATCGCCTCCTGACAAAGGATGGGGACATACGATGGGTCAACACCTATACCATCATCCTGCGTGATGAGGACGGAAACGCTACAGGTTATCAAAGCCTGGTGATTGACGTGACCGAACAGCACCGTACAGAACAGCGTGAGCGTCTGGCCCGTGACCTGGCCGTACAGTTGACCGAGGCCCTCAGTGTTGATGAACTGCTGGCCCAAACGGTAAACAACCTGGCCGAAGCGCTCGGTTACTACCATGTCCATGTTTATCTGCTAAACGAGGAAGGTAATCAACTGGTCATTGCCGAAGGTCTCGGCGAAGCCGGTGCACAGCTCAAGGCAGCCAGCCACAGCATCAATTACACGGCTGAACGCAGCCTGGTAGCCCGATGTGCCCGGAGCCGTGAGCCGGTGGTCGTCAATAACGTTCAGGCCAATCCCGACCACCTGCCCAACCCACTCCTGCCCAGGACCGCTTCAGAAACAGCTATCCCGCTGATACGTGGTCAGGAAGTGCTGGGCGTACTTGACGTACAACACACCATCACCGATCACTTCTCCGAGCAAGAGGTCAATACCCTCCGGCTGGTCGCCAACCAGTTGGCCGTCGCCCTGGCAAACGCCAAACTCTTCGAAGAGACACAGGAAACAGCCAGCCTGCTGGACGCAATCCTCACCGCCAGTGAGGACTGGATCTGGGCCAAAGACCGTGAATTCAAATACCTGTTCCTCACCGAGCAGATGGCCCGGTCATCCTATGGATATTCGCCTGACAAAATCGTCGGGAAAGACGATCTAAGCTTCTTCCCGGAGAACCTGGTACTGGGCGATCCTGAACAGGGTATTGTCGGCTTCCGGGTCGACGACCAGGCCGCCCTCGATGGAGAATACATCCACAATCCTAACGACATCGTTCAATTCACCGATGGTTCCATGCATACACTGGATACCCGCAAGCAGCCCCTACGCGATGCAGAGGGAAATGTCCTTGGCGTGCTGGGCATCGGACGTGACGTAACTGAGGAACGCCGCGCTGAACAGCGTGACCGTGTGGCCCGCGACCTCGCAACACAGCTTACCCAGGCCGTCGAGATCGAACAACTGCTTGACCAGACGGTTAACCGGCTGGCCGAAGCACTCGAATACTACCATGTCCACATCTACCTGTTGGATAACACCCAGGAGCAGTTGATAGTGGCCGCAGGGCTGGGCCAGCCAGGGGCACAGATGAAGGCAGCCGGTCACAGCATCTACATGAACGCCCCGCAAAGTCTGGTTGCCCGCGCCGCCCGGTCGATGGAACCGGTCATCATCAACAATGTTTTGGAAGAAGGCGACCACCTGCCTAACCCGCTCCTGCCGGATACCATTTCGGAGGCAGCCATCCCGCTGGTCTTGGGTGACCGGGCGTTAGGCGTGCTCGACGTGCAGCATACTGTCGCCGAACACTTCAATGAAAATGAGGTGAATACTCTCCAGGTTGTTGCCAACCAGCTTGCCATCGCGCTTTCAAATGCACAACTCTTCGAAAGCACCCAGGCAGCTCTCAACGAACTCGACCTGGTGCTGTCATCACTCACCAACGTGCTGTTTGTGCTCGACGAAGATAACCGCTTCATCACCGCTCACGCCGGTCGTTCCGGTGATTTGACCGTGCCCGCTGAAGAACTCCTCGGTAAAACCTACCGCGAAACGGTTCCGACGGATGTCGCCGATTTGGTCGAAAATGCGATTGAACAGGCCCGTGAGACCGGTGAAACTGCCGTCGTACAGTACGTACTTGAAGTCATGGGAGGCTACGCCTACTTTGAAGCAACCCTGACGCAAATCGAGGGCACGAACAATGTGCTGATGTCGGCAACCAACATCACCGAGAGAATGGAAGCTGCCGAGATCCTCGCCGAGGAACGTGGTCGTCTCCGCGTGCTGATCGACAACCTGCCTGACTACGTCTACTTTAAAGATACCGATGGGCGCTACATTGTAGCCAACACCAGGGTAGCAGAACTGGCCGGGGTATCATCGCCCGAAGACCTGGTCGGCAAGACCGAATATGAACTGTTCGAAAATGAAGAGGCTCGGATAGCTTACGAACAAGAGCTAGAGGTTCTCAAGACGCATGAGCCGCTCATCAAGCCGGATCAAGAGGTGCCAGCTCCAACCGGTGGAACGATGTGGATTTCAGAAACCAAAATCCCGCTGGTCGACAGCTCAGGCAGCCCATTCGGTCTGGTCGGTGTTACCCGTGACGTAACCGAGCAGCGCCGCGCCGCCGTACGTGAGCGTCTGGCTCAGGAACTCGCCAGTGAGTTAACCCGCTCACTGGATGTAAGCGAACTGTTGAGCAATACGGTGGATCGCTTGAGCTCCACCTTTGAATACTATCACATTCACATCTACATGCTCAACGAAAACGGCACACAGTTGGTCGTCGCCGAAGGTCTGGGCGAGGCCGGTGCACAGCTCAAGGAAATCGAGCATAGCATCCCACTGGATGCAGAACGCAGTCTGGTTGCCCGCGCCGCCAGAAGCATCGAGCCGGTCGTGGCGAACGACGTTCAGGACGACCCCGACCACCTGCCCAACCCGCTCCTGCCCGAAACCGCATCCGAAGTGGCCCTGCCATTGGCAATCGGTCAGCGGGTGCTGGGGGTGCTCGACGTGCAGCACTCCATCGTCAATCACTTTAACCAGCAGGAGATCACTACCCTGCAAATCGTGGCGAACCAGTTAGCCGTCGCGCTCTCCAACGCCCAACTCTTTGGGGAAACCCAATCCACCCTCGCCGAGCTTGACCTGGTGTTGTCCTCACTGACCACCACGCTGCTCGTCCTGGATAATAAAGAGCGTTACCAGGCCATCTACACCAGTGATGAGAAAGACCTCGTCGCGCCTTCCAGCGAGATGCTGGGTAAGCCGTTGCGTGACTTCCTACCGGAAGCACTGGCCGATGACCTCGAAGCAGCAGCAAAGCATGTGAGAGAAACCGGCGAGACTGTCACCGTCGCCTACTCATTGATGATCAACAACGACCGCAACTACTACGAAGGCACGATGTCGCTGATTGCCGGTACTGACAACGTGCTGTTAGCGGTGAACAACGTCTCCGAGCGCGAACGCTCACGTCTGCGTGAACGTCTGGCTCAGGGTCTGGCTCAGCGGCTCAGCCAGCAGCTCGACCCGGCAGCCCTGTTGCAGGAGACGATCTCCCGGCTCAGTGAGACCCTTGAATACTACTACACCCACATCTATCTACTTAATGAAGTTACCGGTCAACTGGTAGTGGCCGAAGGGTTAGGCGAGGCAGGCACTCAGCTCAAAGCGATGGGACACAGCATCCCGCTGGCAGCCGAGCGCAGCCTCGTGGCCCGCGCCGCCCGGTCGATGGAACCCGTGATCGTGCAAAACGTGCAGGCCAACCCCGACCACCTGCCCAACCCGCTGCTCCCCGAAACCCGTTCTGAGGTTGCCATCCCGCTGGTTCTGGGGCAGCGCGTGATGGGGGTGCTCGACGTACAAGAGCGTAGGGCCGACCACTTCAACGAGGACGAAGTCCGTACCTTGCTGATTATCTCCAACCAGTTGGCGGTCGCCCTCTCCAACGCCGAAAGCTACGAAACCCTGGCCCGGTACGACCGCTTCCGCGAGTCGCTCAACGTCATCGCCCGTGAACTGCTTGAAAGCGGCACCAAGGCCATTGACCCGGCGCTCGAACAGCTCGGTGAAACTACCGATGTGGATCGTGTCTACCTGTTCGAAAACTTTACCGATGAGGATGGAAACCTCTGCACAAAGATGACCAACGAATGGGCGGGCCCTGGCATTGATCCCATCATATCAGAGCCTGAAGTCCAGCATATGCCCCTTGAGCTAATCCCCGCCAATTGGATGGAAATAGTCAGTCGTGGCGAAGCCCTGACCGTATCGCTTAGTGATTTCCCCGATCACTTCCCTGATGGCCTCAAAAGCCAGACGGTTCTCCTGAACCCACTGTTTGTTGAAGGTGACTTCCACGGCCTGATCGGACTTGCTAACATCAACCAGTCTCGCCATTGGGACGACGTAGAGCGCCAGATTTTGGCGAACGCCACCGCCTCGATAGCCAACGCTATCGCAGCGGACCGCTTCCTCCAACAGACGATTGAAACCGCCGAGCGGATGCGCGAACTGGAGCAGCTCAAGAGTGAATTCCTCGCGAATATGAGCCATGAGCTGCGTACCCCGCTCAACTCGATTATCGGCTACTCTGAGCTGCTAATCGACGAGGTCGGCCCAGACCTGGACTCCATGTCCCGCGAAGACCTACAGGCTATCCATGCCAGTGGTCACCACCTGCTCGCTATCATCAACGACATTCTCGACCTGTCCAAGATCGAAGCCGGTCGGCTGGAACTCAACAAGACCCGTGTGGTCGTCGCAGAGTTCGTCCCGCAGTTGGTCGATATGTCCCAGGTCCTGCTCAGGGATAAGCCCGTAGAGCTTGAAATCGAAGTACCAGATAATCTACCCATACTGTATGCCGACCCGGTTCGCCTCCGCCAGATTCTCTGGAACCTGTTGAGTAACTCGATCAAATTCACCGATAAGGGCTCTGTCAAACTCAAGTGCTCTTTTGACCAGGAATGGATCTACATGGCCGTGGTGGACACCGGTATCGGTATCCCAGAGGAACACCACCAGACCATCTTCGACCAGTTCCGTCAGGTGGACGGCTCGATTACCCGGAAGGAAGGCGGAACCGGCCTGGGGTTAGCCATCACCCGACAGCTTGTTCAGCTTCATGGAGGCGACCTCTGGGTAGAGAGTACCTTAGGTGAGGGCAGTATTTTTACCTTCAAACTGCCACTGGTTGATCGAACCAGCGCCGATGAAAGCATCGATATGCGCATCAGCGATGATCTGCCAACTGGAGACTAAATTTTCAGACAACCAGGGCAGGCGACAACGCCTGCCCTGGCAAGCGGCTCTGTGCCACAATTGTTAAAAAATTGTTAGATTATCACAAGCATTATCATCTTATCTGTGGTACAGTGAAGAACATCTGAAGAAATCATAAAGGGATTGAGTATGGCTAAGATACTGGTGATTGAAGATGACTCGAATAGTGCCGATATCGTAACGCGCGTCTTGCAGCGTGCAGGGCATGACACGGTCGTGGCTGGTGAGGGCCTGACGGGTCTAAACATTGCCACCAACGAAAACGTAGACCTGGTCTTGTTAGACCTGGGACTCCCAGACATTGGAGGCCATACCATCGCGGCCCTGATCAATCGGATTCCTGGCGAAATTCCCATTATTGCGGTTACAGCCAGCTCAGATATGGTCACCAAACGCCGTGCTATGACCTATGGCTGCGATGGGTACATCACCAAACCGATTGATACCCGTACCTTTGCTGACCAGATCTCAGAGTTCCTGCCAAAGAAAAATGGAACCGGTAAAGCTGAGAAGCCTGCGCAGTCTGAGCAATCTGAGAAGCCTGTGCAGGCTGAGAAGCCTGAGCAGTCTGAGAAGTCTGAGCAGTCTGAGAAAACAGACAAAGCTGAAAAATAGGCCCCCCGTCACGCTGCGAATAATGGAGGGTGTCGCACGCGACCTAGTGCATATTTTTGTGGATCAAAAATCTTATCTATCGTACTTGGGCCGAAAGTTGAGAGATTAAACGGATGGCACATATCTTATACATTGAGGATAATTATCAAAACTATCGGCTGGTTATGCGTATGCTCAGCCTGGACAAAGAGCGCAAGTTTGAAATCACCCAGGCCGCAGACGGAGCTACCGGCTTGCAGCTAGCTGAATCAATCCAGCCCGACCTGATTCTGATGGACATCAACCTGCCAGATATCGATGGGGCTGCTGTCACCAGCAAGCTAAAAGCCAATCCCAGCTTAAAGGAAATCCCCGTAATTGCCCTGACCGCTAATGCAATGGTCGGTGATCGCGAACGTTTCCTTGAAGCTGGCTGCGATGGCTATCTACGGAAACCCATCAGCCGGGATGAACTGCGTGAAGTCATGAACAAATTTCTGAACAACCATACCTGATAGCTATAATTCCAATCCAATAACGTCAGATCGTAGCACACATCGCTTGCTCATTATTTGAGGTAGCTGATGTGTGTCTGTTTTTTGTACCAGGCTCAGTTATGTTTTGTACAATCTTGGCAATTTTGCACAATTAGAGAAATAATCAATGACATCATTTGATAGCAATCTATTTGAGTGAGGTGAAATAGAGATGACTTCAGGGAAGAAAACTGGCTCCTCGCCTACAATTTTAATCATTGAAGACAATATGGGGAATGCACATCTGATGCAGCGTGTGCTAGAACGTGAAGGGTATTCGGTGATCTTATCCGACAATGGAGAAGATGGGCTGGATATGGCACTGGAACAGAACCCTGATCTGATCTTGCTGGATCTTGCTTTGCCCGGTATCAACGGACAGGATGTTGCCCGGCAGTTAAAAGAAGCTGGCGGGCGGCCTGACACACCGATTGTGGTTGTCTCATCGCTCCCTACCGATACAGTGGTCAAAGTCGTGACCGCCTATGGCTGCGATGGCTTGATCGGTAAACCGATTGATACCCGTGAATTTGCCACCCGTGTCACCGAATATCTGACTGAGCGAATCGGCGCTGAGGTGGCCCCCGGCGAAAAACCCACCATTCTGATGATCGAGGACAACCCGAACAATGCCCGCCTGATGCGTCGCGTTTTGGAACGCCAGCATTTCACCGTTCACCATGCCGAAGATGGCAGTTCCGGGGTAGCAATGGCCGAGGAACTCAGGCCCGACCTGATCCTGCTCGACCTCGGCTTACCCGATGTTGACGGGCAAACAGTTGCCGCTCATTTCAAGCAATCAGAAACGCTCTCCCGTACACCCATCGTGGTGGTGTCGGCCTGGCCTGCGGAGACAGCCAGCGAAATGGTAGATGCTTATGGCTGCGAGGGTTATATTTCCAAGCCGATTGATACCCGTGAATTCGCCAAACAGGTTTCTACCTATCTAGCACCCCAGAGTAAATAGAAACTATCCGTAAATCGCCGTAGGGGCGGGTCTGAGACCCGCCCAGGGCGGTTAGCATTTAAACTCGGAGAACTCGTTTTGAGACTCGTCCCTGCCAGCCATTTTAGCATCGAACAACTAACAGAGGCATACAACCAGACCCGCATTGACTACATCGTTCCTATGCCGATGACAGCCCGCC
>JBNKDD010000148.1:0-13906 GCA_050288085.1 Anaerolineae bacterium | reverse complement strand
GTGAAGCTATCGTCCTTCCGAAAGCATCCGCGAGGACCGAAAAAACCGCAACCCAAGCGTAAAAGCAGCACGAGTAAGCCTCATGTCTCCACGGCCAGAATCATTGGCCGTAGAAAAAAGTAACAGTACTACCTTGAAAGGGCTGGTCTGCCTGGCATACTTGGCAGAACCTTTGCCGGAACAAGCACCAATTTTCAGGTAAACAATGGGACTTGTATCGGAGGATTACGGTACGTCAGAACCGCTTTCCCGATGAAGCCGGACCCTTAGCTTGACGCATATGCCGGCCGGGGCGGCTATGGGGCCTGGCCCCTTCTCACGCCAGAGGCTCTTCCATGAGCCTGGCCACGATCTTTCCCCGCACATGCCGTCCGGCCAGTTGATCCAGCGCCTCCGGGACAGCTTCCAGGGATACGGTTTTGTTGAGCGTTACCCGGATATGCCCCTGTTGGATCAGGTCGCCAAGTTCTTTCCCGATCCGGGCAAGGTCCTCCTGGGCGGTTCTATCGCCGGAAAGATGGGCCACGCCAAGGGCAATCTCATGAAGAGAAAAAGCTTTATCGAAAGGTCGGACATAAGAGAAGTCCGGCAGGCTGTCCACACACACGATGTGACCGCCAAAGGCAATCAAGGAGAAAGCGGTTGAGGTTGTGGCCTGGCTGACGGTGTCAATCACAGCATCCACGCCACGGCCTTTAGTGAGTTCAAGTACCCGCTCACTAACATCCTCGGTCCGGTAGTCAATGGTGTGCTGCGCGCCAAGTCCGGTCACATAAGCGGCGTTTTGAGCGGAGGTGGTTGCAATGACTCGTGCACCGGCATAGGCGCAAAACTGCACCGCATATCCCCCTACGCCGCCTGCCCCACCCTGAACCAGAACGGTCATGCCAGGTTCGAGTTTGAGCCTGCGATAAACACCCTGGTAGGCGGCAAACCCGGAACAAGGGACAGCAGCGGCCTCAACGAAAGTAAGCCCTTCCGGCATGGGTGCAACAACATGAGCCGGGATACGGGCATATTCGGCGAATCCACCGGGCCGGGAGAAGTCCCCGTGATAATAAACCCGGTCACCAATCCGCCAACCGGACACCTCATTGCCCACAGATTCAACAATCCCTGCCACGTCCAGGCCCATGATAAAGGGATAAGACCAAGCCGGATGTCCCCACGCAGCGATCTTGTAATCGGCGGGATTCAATCCCACACCATGCACCCGCACACGCAGTTCATTTGCACCCGGTGATGGTTCAGGCACATCGGCGATACGCCAATCGCTCGGAGGGCCGGGTTTATCCAGGACAAGTGCTTTCATATGCTTTGCTTTTCTTTGCTTGAGGTTAGGAAATCGTTTTTCAGTCTAGCATTGTTCTGTACGTATGTCAATACATCATCTTGTCATGACAGGGTCATGCGCAATTTTTTATATCGCTGATTGACGGGTGAGCAGTTATTCTTCAGGCGCTACCGTATATTCGAATTCGAAACGGGCTTTATCCCCACGTCGCCAGGCAATGTAGTATTCAATCGGAACGCCATTATCATCAAAAGCCGTGTTCTCAATGTACATAATCGGAAAGCCCGGTTTGACTTCAAGCAGTGCGGCCACGCTTTCGTCGGCAGCAATAGATTCCATCCTGCGTCTAATCCGTGTAATCCGAACCTGGTAGTTTTCACGCAGCGTTTGATAGAGCGACCGATTGGAGAAATCAATCTCGGTTAGCCCTGGGAACAATTTTTCAGGAAGGTAAGATTTCACGAACAGAATCGGCTGCTGCATGATGAATCGTAAACGTTTCAGAAGAATAACGTTGTCGTCAGACTGCAAATACAGCTCCTGGCGAATATCATGAGGAGCCTGTACTGGATGCAGGTCCAGCACTCTGGTATCGATTAGATAACCCTGCTCGGTCAGTGAATCGCTAAAACCCACTGACGAGCCTGACCATTGCTCCCTGTATTTGGGAGCCGCCACGAATGTGCCTACACCCTTTTCTCGTATCAGCAGCCCTTCCGATACAAGCGCATCTAACGCTTCACGCACTGTAGTACGACTGACCTGGAAGTAGTCGCAAAACCGATTTTCGCTTGGAAGCTGATCCCCGACCTGCCACCGGTTAGAGGTTATCTCAACTCGGATAAGCTCGCGCAGTTGGTAGTGATAAGGCAAGGGACTGGTCTTATCAATGTGCATTTCTGAAAAACGATCAAGGTTATCATCTGTCATAAGGCAGTTTCCAAAAAAGGTGTATTAATCTTTCAATTCTTAAGTATCGATTAAATAAGCGCGTAAAGCAAGGATTGACCTATTATACCCCGTAGATCCTGTCATTACAAGAGAACAGGGGTATCAAAATCAGGCAGGTATCTCATCAAAATTACGTCTATGTATTCCTGTAGGTACAGGATGACGTCTTGACAGGATATCCAGGTAATGCTACACTGCTCATAATTAATCTAAACCACAGGCAGGGTTATAACAACAACCATCAATTAGGACTGCGGCTCAGTTACGTCACAAAAGTCCTCTTCCCTCAATCTGTAACGTAGAGCTGCGGCCAATTGCCAATTACATATTGCAAATTCAAATTATGTTGATCCAGAAAGGAGCTATCACATGCCGCTGAAAGTGGGAGACTGGCCGTATACCAATCCGATTGTTTCAAATCTTTATGGGAAACCACCCCTGGTTTGGCGCGATATGCGCGTTCAACTGGTGGTCTATGAAACCGATATCGAGAACGTAGCCCGTGTGATCCCTGAACCACTAGAGCCTCGCTCCAATATCGTGATTACCTGGGTGTCGGAGTTTCAACTTGGCACGACACAGGGGGCATTTGCTGAATTTGCCGTTTACGTTCAGGTCAAATTCAAGGATTATGAGGGTGATTACGAA
This sequence comes from Anaerolineae bacterium, assembly GCA_050288085.1. Taxonomy (GTDB): domain Bacteria; phylum Chloroflexota; class Anaerolineae; order Aggregatilineales; family UBA3940; genus JBNKDD01. The sequence continues at coordinate 11,013 of JBNKDD010000148.1, read as the reverse complement.
CCCTTCCTATATGTCAATACCCACCTCCCATTGACCGGTGGGCGCGAGATTTGGGGCTATCAGAAGAAGATGGCGGAAATCTCATTACGGCACGAGCATGAGGCAGTAATTGGGCGAGTTGACCGGCTCGACCATGCGATCTTTAAAGGGCTGGTTGTGCCCGAATATGAAGCTGAGATGAGTGAAATCCCCTGGAGTCCTGATGGCGTTTTCTCACTGAAGTACATTCCCTCCGCTGAGGAGAATGGCACTCCCATCCGTGAACTGGTACTGACCCCTGGGGAATTCACGGCACAGGCCGGTAAGTTCTTCGGCGGGCGCGGCTCTGTGAATTATGAGCGATCAGAGATTGATCCCACTTATCTATTAGAACCCAAAAAGATTCTGGGTGGGTTCTTTGGGGTCGGCGACCTGTACCTGCCTCTGGGTACAGTGGTTCATGATTACAAGTAAGGACCTGCAAACAGCCGAGAAATCGGAGCCAAAATGACCTACAAAGTAGTTGTCGCAACACGTTCTTTTGGCAGCACCTCAGATATCCCATGGGATATCCTCCGTGAGGGACAGTGTGAGGTCGTCATCGTAGATGTAGAAACCTCCAATGAAGAGTTGATGCAAGCCTTGCGCGATGCAGATGGCCTGATTGTAGGGAATCGGGCCATCAACTCTGAACTCATGCAGGCAGCTCCTCGGCTCAAAGTGATCAGCATGCACGGTGTTGGTGTTGATCACATTGATTTAGTGGCTGCCAGCCAACAGGGCATTAGTGTGACAAACTGCCCTGGCGCCAATGCGAATGGCGTGGCTGACCTCACACTTGCCCTTATGTTGGTCGTGTCACGGCCCATTATCTCTGCAAACAGGGCTTTACGAAACGGGCAATGGGGCAAACACCCAGGCGTGGAAATCTGGCAGAAAACGCTGGGGCTGATTGGATTGGGGAAGATCGGCCTCGGCGTTGCCAGGCGCGCCCTGGGATTTGAAATGGAGCTTCTTGTTTACGACCCGTTTGTTGACCAGGTTACTATAACGGAGCTTGGGGCGACTGCTGTTTCTCTTAAAGATTTGCTCAGACAATCAGATTATGTGAGTTTGCATACTCCCCTGACCGAGCAAACGCGGGGCTTGATCACTGAAGAACGTTTTAAGTTGATGAAACCAACTGCGTTCTTGATCAACACGGCGCGTGGGGAGTTGATTAACGAAGATGCACTCTATGCCGCATTAAAGGCTAAGACTATCGCCGGTGCGGCATTGGATGTCTTCTCTGAAGAACCACCTACGAATTTTGACCTGATCAATCTACCGGAAGTTATTGCAACACCCCATATAGGTACACATAGCCGAGAGTCTACTACTAATGTAAGCATTCTCTCGGCTAAGAACACTGTACTCACCTTACAGAACAATACGCCAATATCTAAGGTTGTCTAGGCCAGATAGATAAGCGTTTATAAGGAGGTACTATCGCCGAATTGTATATGAATTATCCCCATTGAACAACCACAATTAAATCTCTTTTAGGAGGAAAAGGCATGTCGCTTAACAACCGTTATGTGATCCTCACTATTGTCATCCTGTTTATCCTGCTTCTGTCGGGATGTACGCCAGCTCCTGCTGCACCCGCAACCGTTGAAGAGGATGCTGGAGACGTAAGTGAGGCCGTAGAAGAACCCGAAGCAGAATCCGCTGCGGACGAACCAACCGACGAGCCTATGGCTGAAGAAGGTGTGACCATTGTGTGGGCGACCATCAATGGCTTCTATAGCGATTGGGCTGAAGAAGTCGCCAGGGAATGGGAAGAGAAAACTGGCAATAATGTTGAGGTAATAGGTATTGACTTCCCGGTCCTTTATGAAAACCAGGTTTTAGAGGCTGTCGGTGATACCGGGGCCTACGATATTTTGACCTACGATGCTGGTTGGAAAGCTGAATTCGCCGAGAGCGGTTACCTGCTAAGCCTTGATGAGTACATCGCCAATGCCGATCAGGAAGCACTTGATCTCGAGGATGTACATCCGGCACTGCGGGAAACATCCAGCTACTGGCGTGGCAGCATATATGGCCTACCCTACTATACGTTCACAATGGGGATGTTCTATCGCTGCGATCTGTGGGAAGACCCCACCGAGCAGGCGGCCTTCGAGGAGGCTTACGGTTATCCTCTGGCTGTGCCGCGCACCTATGAACAGATGGCTGATATGGCTGAGTTCTTCCGCCGTGAACCCGGCGAGACTTTGAAGGGCGAAGTAATCAGCGATGACTTCTATGGCGTTGGTCTGATGTCCGGACGTTTCCCGCAGGTTCAGGACGAGATCAACTCTATCGCCTGGACTAAAGGTGGGAAGGTGATCAATGATGACGGCACCCCGGGTGTAACCAGTGATATTTTCCTGGATGCAGTCCATCTTTATGTTGATGATTTACTGCCCTACGCCCCTCCGGGAGCGCTGACCTCTGCCTTTGACGAGGTTGTCGGCCAGATGCGCGCCGGCCTGATTGCCATGACTGACCCGATGTACATGGATCAGTTCCCGAATGTCATCAAGACAGAAGACGAAGTGCCGGGAGCCAAAATCTGCACGGCGCCAACCCCGGGTGCGCACACCTGGGTCGGCGCGTTTGGTATTGGTGTCTCTGCCGATTCCAGGCACCCTGATGTTGCCTTCGACTTCCTGACCTTCCTCTTCAGCAAGGACGCACAGCGCCGCTTCGCAGAAGGTGGTGGTTCAACCACTCGCATCAGCATCCTGGGGGATGAGGAGTTCGTCGCTGCTAATCCGAAGACAGCCGGTCACTATCCGACGCTGCTCCAGGTGCTTGATCATGCCGAGAATAGCAACTTCTATCCCAACTACTACTTCGTGCCGCAGGGCGGCAAGATCTATGACGAGATGACAACCTGGTATTCATCGGCGGCTGCCGGTGACACGACAGTTGAAGAAGCCATGGAAAACATGGCCGAGGCAATTGAACGTCAATGTAACGGCCCGTGTGAAGTCGCGAATGAAGCGCTGGGCGAAGACTACAGCCCAGTGCCCGCTCCCTTCCCCTACGATGAGTACGGTTACTAAATAATATCTTGTATCGGGGATGTCTCAATGGCATCCCCGGTATTGATTGAAGTGAGGCGTGTATGGACACCGCAATGAAGACCGATACCAGGACATCACAACGTCGGCGAAAGAAGGTTATGTCCGACCAATTGTATGGTGTGCTGCTTATCACACCAGCCATGATCATTATTAGCTTTTTCGCGCTTTATCCCCTGGGATATGCCATGAATCTCTCATTGCGCTTTGCTGATCTGACCAGCGCGATCGGCATCGGCGAGTATGTTGGCCTGGAAAATTATCACTTTGTTCTGAACGATTCTTTCTTCTGGGCATCTGCCTGGCGTACCCTGGTTTTTGCGATCAGCGCTGTTGCCGTTGAGATGAGCCTGGGAATCCTTATTGCCTTTCTACTGCATGAGATGCGCTGGTTAAAAGGCATTACGCGCAGTTTGATCATCCTTCCGTTGGCAGCCTCGCCGCTGGCAGTCGGGTTAATCTGGCGCTATATGTATCACCCGGATTTTGGGGTGTTTAATGGCATTATGTCCGCGCTGGGACTCCCCGAACAGAACTGGCTTGGCAACAAGGCGCTTGCTATGCCCAGTGTTATCCTGTTCGATGTGTGGCAGTGGACACCCTTTGTGGCATTAATCGTATTAGCCGGGCTTCAATCACTCCCGAAAGAGCCATTTGAAGCAGCCGAGTTAGACGGTGCTTCACGCTGGCGCGTGCTCCGCACACTAACTTTTCCCATGTTGTCGCCGGTGCTCACCCTGGTTTTTGTTTTACGCTCAATAGATGCCATTCGGCTCTATGATGCGGTCTTCTCCTTGACTGCGGGCGGGCCGGGCACAGCGACCGAAGTGCTCACCTTCTACCTGTATCGAACCGGCTTGCGCTTCTTTAAATTAGATCGTGCAAGTGCCATGTCTCTCCTATTCCTTTATGCCACCGTCGTGTTTACCGGGATTGTGATGCGCGGCATGATGCGCGAGCAGTCAGCCCGTACACGCCAGTCATCTTGATGCGAAGGAGCAGTGCTTTATGCGTACCTCAAGCAAACCTGTGTTCGGGGACTTTCTGCGGCAGTTTGTCATCATTTGCCTACTTGCTTTCTTTCTGTTCCCGATCTACTGGATGATCTCTACATCCTTTAAGCCATCCCAGGATATCCTGACACGGCCACCGGTCTGGGTATTTCAGCCTACACTTGACAACTATCGTTTTGCCTTTAACGAGGCAAACTTCGGTCTGTTCATCCGTAACACCTTCATCGTGGCCGGGCTTTCTACTCTGCTGGTTATCGTACTGGGGTCGCTGGCCTCATACAGTTTTGCCCGTTACAACCCCGGCGACGGGCATATTATGTTCTTCATCCTGACAACACGGATGATGCCTGGAATCGCCGTCATTATCCCTTTCTTTGTGATATTCCGTGATCTGGGAAATACGCCAATCGGCCAGTTTTTATACCTGGGATTGGATCAACCGGGTGCATTGGTGGTGGCTTATACCGTGTTCAACCTGCCCTTTGCGATCTGGCTGATGCACTCGTTCTTCCAGGATATTCCCCTTGAATTAGAGGACTCTGCCCGGTTAGATGGCTACTCGCGTTTGCAGGTGCTCTGGAAGGTTGTGCTGCCGCTGGCTGCTCCGGGGATCGCAGTGACCGCCATTTTCAGTTTGTTATTTGCCTGGAACGAGTTTCTTTTTGCCTTTGTGCTCACGCGCGACCTCGCAAAAACGATCACGGTCGGGGTAGCCGGTTTTCAGACCCAGCAGGGTGTGCTGTGGGGGCCATTGGCTGCCGCCGCAACGGTGTGTGTGGTTCCTACCTTATTAATTGCTTTGTTCCTGCAACGCTACATGGTTCGGGGACTAACTTTCGGTGCTGTACGCGGATAGCACTGTAGATATGTGGGAGTAAACCGTGAGTCTATCAGATGCCTGGGATCGTTTCTTTTGGTCCCTCATAATCATTGTTCTTGTAGGTTTGTTGTGGATGAAGTTTCTACAACCATACGCCGCCTGCGAGGGGCCGGGGCTTATTGTGTCGTTGATTATCGGCGGAATCTATTTCTATATAGGCTACCGGAAAGCGACCCGTCCAGCCCCTCAAAGCCGGGAAACCAGTGAACAACAGAAAGAGAGCGCATAGCATGTTAGAGCTACGCTCAATTACCAAGCAGTTTGGCAAGACTATTGCCGTCAATGATCTATCGATTGCGAGCCGGGAGAACGAATTTATTGTGATCTTCGGCCCGGCAGGTGCGGGCAAAACCACAACGCTGCGCCTGATCGCAGGGGTGATCGAAGCCACCGAGGGTGAAATCTGGTTGAATGGACACCCTATGGCCGACGTTGCTCCTGAACATCGCAATATATCGATGGCCTTCGAAAACTATGCTTTGTATTCGCACCTCTCAGTTTTCGATAATATCGCATTCCCTCTGCGGGCGCGTAAGTTCAGCAGCCAGGAAATCGAGAAACAGGTACACGACATGGCCGATGTTCTCCAAGTTTCCAGCTTACTGGATCGACGTCCCGGATTCCTGAGCGGTGGACAGCGCCAGCGGGTGGCATTGGGGCGTGCTCTGGTGCGTGATGCTGATGTCTATTTACTCGATGAGCCGATCTCTCACCTGGATGCCAAGCTGCGGCATCGTATGCGTAGTGAGTTAAAGGCGATCTGTGCCCACAAGAATGCGACTGTCATCCATGTGACCCACGACTACCGGGAGGCGATGGCGCTCTCTGACCGGATCATTGTTCTGAATGACGGACACATGATGCAGGTCGGAACGCCTGACGAGATATTCCATTACCCCGAAAATGAGTTCGTGGCCGGGTTTGTAGGCGAACCGCCAATGAGTTTTATCGAGGTAGGTGTTTACCAGAACGGGGGATTACCCTCCCTGAAAATCCTCGGCGCGGCAGAAGATGCTCGCATCTCCCTTGAGCGCTGCCAGGACTGGATAAACAACAACGGGCTGCCCGATACCTTCCGGGTGGGAGTCCGGGCAACTGACCTATCTGTCAGCTTGAACCACCAGGAAGATCAAATAGCGGTGGAAGTCTACGTGGTTGAGACACTTGGTCACCGGAATATTGTTACAGCAAAACTGGGTGACAGCCTGATCCAGATGGTGACCGACCCAGAACTCTCCCTTGAAGTGGGTCAGACCGTCTGGATAGACCTTTCATTGGCTAACTCTCACCTGTTCGCTGATGGAATCGCGCTGACGCACCCTGTTCGTGAATGACAGAAAAATCAGGAGATACTGATCGTGGCGGAAATAAGGCTAAATGACGTTACCAAGATTTACAGCAAAAATGTCCTGGCTGTTGATCAAATAAATCTGGACATCGAAGATGGTGAATTTATGGCCTTTCTTGGCCCTTCTGGCTGTGGAAAGTCATCCACTATGCGGATGATAGCCGGATTGGAAGAGATTACGGGCGGGGAGATATGGTTCGATGATCGTTTGATCAACCATATCCGCCCGCGCGATCGCAATGTGGCGATGGTCTTTGAAACCTATGCCCTTTATCCGACTCTAAATGTCTATGAGAACATTGCATTCCCACTTCGTTCGGCGGGGTGGGCTGAGGATGCCGTGACTCAGCGGGTCGATGAGATTGTGGAAATCCTGGAGATTCATAACATCCTGGATCGCAAACCGGGAAACTTGAGCAGCGGGCAGGCCCAGTTAGTTGGGTTGGGGCGTGCACTGACCAGGAAGCCCAATGTCTTTGTGATGGATGAACCGATCTCCCATCTCGATACGCGCCAGCGCAGCCGGATGCGGTCTTATATCAAGCGGCTTCATATTGAACTGGGTTACACCATGATCTATGTAACCCATGATCAAGAGGAGGCTATGGCACTGGCTAACCGCATCGCGGTCATGGATCACGGGGTGATCAAGCAGGTGGGAACACCGCAGGAGATATTCCATAATCCGGCCAATCTCTATGTGGCCGGTTTTGTGGGCGAACCCCCGATGAACTTTCTGCAATGTACGCTGGTGAGGGAAAACGGCCAGGTTGCCCTTGACTATCATGGGGCTCAGTTTCAGCCCCCTCCCCATGTAGAAGACCTTGATAACCAACCGGAGCAGGTTATCGTTGGCATTCGCCCTTTTTATATCACGTACTCACGCGAGAAGACCGGAGAATTTACGCTGCCAGCCCGGGTTTACGTTGTTGAACCAATGGGCGACACGACGGTAATCAGTGTTGATGCCGAAGAAGCACGGATGCAGATTGTTGTAGAACATGAAGTTCAGGAACAGCCCGGTGACGTATTGTGGCTTGCCCTTGAACCCACGCGCATTTTGCTCTTTGACACTCAAACTCAGGATCGACTTGTTTAACAATTCCTTATTTCCAACCTGTGCGGTTGATGAATGCCTGCATGGGGGTTAACTTGAAAGGGTCTACAGTGTCTCATAAAGTGCTGACTTGCCAGGATATCGCAAAAATGATTGATATCAGTACGGTTCAGGCATTCCAGGGTGAAAAAGAAATCCGCGAGATGGTTGACCTTACCAAAGAATACGGATTCGGCAGCGTCCATGTGTTACCGGCCTGGGTCCCATTTGCCAAAGAACTGTTGAAAGGTGTAGACAATGTGCTTCTCGGTGCACCGGTTGGATTTCCTTCTGGTGGCGCTAACAGTTCAATAAAAGCAGCAGAGGCTCGTAAGCTGTTTGAAGAAGGTGTTGACGAACTTGATATGATGATGAACGTGGGTAAACTACGTTCATCAGACTATGACTTCGTGCTCCGTGATATCCGTGATGTCTTAGAGGTAGTGGATGTGCCTGTCAAGGTCATCATTGAAACACATTACCTCTCAGCAGATGAAATCCGGAAAGCGTGTGATCTGTGTATTGAGGCCCCGGCAGCCTTTATTAAGACCTCCACCGGATGGGCAAATACCGGTGCAACGATTGAAAATGTAACGTTGATAACATCCCATGTTGGTGATCGGATCCGTGTCAAAGCGGCAGGGGGAATCAGAAATCTCGATACCTTAATCACAATGTATAAGCTGGGCGTAAGGCGCTTCGGCGTTAATCACAAAGCGGCGGTTGACATCATCAACGAATGCAAACAACTGCCACAACAGGTAGTGCAACTAGAGGAATAAAATGTTAATCCTGGCTTACGATCTTGGAACAGGTGGCTGCAAAGCCTCTCTATATAATGAGCAAGGCCATGCACTGGCCTCCTCATTTGTGGCGTATAACACCTATTATCCAGCCGCAAACCAGCATGAGCAACGCCCTGATGACTGGTGGAATGCTATTGTCGATAGTACTCAGAAGCTTCTCGCCTCAAGTAAGGCAGACCCGAACAGCATCCACAGCATCGCCTTATCAGGGCAAAGCCTGGCTGTAATTCCGTTGGACGATAAAAGTCAGTTGCTGCGTGACCAGATTCCCATCTGGTCAGATACCAGACCGGCCAAACAGGTAAGGGAATTCTTCGACAAAGTTGACCTGGATCACTGGTATATGACAACCGGGAATGGTTTTTCAAGTGAGACTTACTCGGTGTTCAAGATTATGTGGTACCGTGATCACGAGCCTGAGATGTTCTCCCGCATTGACAAAATTGTAGGCTCTAAGGACTACATCAATTTCCGGCTGACCGGCGAGATCGCAACCGATCATTCATACGCATCTGGCAGCGGGATATACAATCTTAAACAGCGCCACTATGATTCTGAATTCCTTACTGCAAGTGGGCTGCCCGCAGATATCTTCCCTCACATTGTAGAATCTACGACCCTGATCGGAACCCTGACTCCAGAGGCAGCGGAGGAACTGGGGCTGTCACAGCGTGTCGAGGTTTATTGCGGCGGGGTTGATAACTCATGCATGGCGCTTGGTGCAGGGAACATCCGGGAAGGCGCGGTATATCTTTCGCTGGGTTCATCGGCATGGATCGCCGTTTCTTCTACCAGCCCAGTAGTTGATCTGACGGTTAAACCCTTTGTGTTCGCTCATGTCATCCCACAGATGTATACCTCGGCGACTTCTATCTTTTCAGCCGGAAGTTCATTTCGTTGGCTGAGGGACACGGTATGCAGCAAGCTTAAGGACGAGGCCGATAAGCAAAATCTGGATCCCTACGACCTCATGGTCGAAGCAGCAATGCGTTCGCCGGTTGGGGCAAACAATATCTTCTTTAATCCCAGCCTTGCCGGTGGTTCGGCTGCTTACCCCAACCCGGATATTCGAGGCGCTTTCCTGGGAATCGAACTGCGCCACACACAAGATGATCTCATTCGGGCGGTGCTGGAAGGCATAACCTTCGATCTTCGCATCATGTATACAAAACTTTCTCAACTGGTTAGGCTCGAAGATTCGATTCTCATGGTGGGGGGAGGCAGTAATAGCCCGGCCTGGATGCAGCTCTTTGCCGATGTCTTTAATACACGTTTTGTAAAGGCTAATATTGGGCAGGATGCTGCGTCTCTTGGCGCTGCCGCTGTTGCGGCAGTTGGTTCTGGGTTGTGGAATGACTTCCTGTTTGTAGAAAACATCATCGAAGGTCAAGAAGTAAAAGAACCTGATCGGGCCAATGTTGAGGCGTATAAGCGTTTGCTTCCTGTTTATCAACAAACCTGGGAACAACTATCTCACATTGCAGAGATCATGAAACAAACTCAGCAGCGGACTTAAGTTTTTTACAGCTTGTTGGTTTTTGCTCAATACCAACCAACACAATCTGATCAAAATCTGAGGAAGACAATTATGCCAGAAGATGTCGATCAATCTACAACATCAAAAATAACTGAAAAATGGGCAGGTTTTCCCATTGGGTTTGCAAGCTCTTTAACCAGTCAAGGATATAAAATTGAGACTCAAGTACTCAAACTAGAAGTTATTTCTCCCTCCGAAAACATAACCCATGAGTTGAATTTAGGGGCCACAGAAAAAGTGGTTGAGCTGCATCGGCTGCGGATCATATCTCAAGAACCACTATTAATCGCACTGTCTTATCTCTCACTAAAGTTAGTGCCGGATATAATCGAAGCTGATTTCACACAAATTTCTCTTTACCAAACTTTTGAAACTAAATACGACCTCGAAATTACCAAGGTCAAACATAGCATTGAAGCCGTTGCAGCATCTGAAGAGGATGCAAGATTATTAAAAGTAGAACCTGGCTCACCTCTACTCCAAATTGAAGGTACATCTTATCTTCCAGATGGAACACCTATTGAATATTTTGTCACAAGAAGAAAAGGAGAGCGTACTAGGTTTGAGTTTGAGGTATCAAAACCTTACCATCTTGGGTCAGTATACATGTAGATATAGCCGTACTCCCAAAAGCCTGGATGGCAAAGCGAGATAATCGTGATTTGAGACGTGTGGGAAACATATGCAAAATCCCGCCGGAATCATCTCTAACGGGGTCATTTTGATCGTATAAACTAGTACTTTACTTCAATGGTCATGAATCACAAGGAGACCATTGAGGTGAGAATACTTAACGGAGTTTTAATTCGACAGATACGAGCACAACAAGGATGGGACCAGAAGTCATTAGCTAAGGCTGCTAATGTTCATCCTTCGGTTATCTCACGGGTAGAAAGAAATCTCCAGGAAGATGTCAAGCTTTCAGTCGCTATAGCGATCGCAAATGCACTTGGCGGCACCATCGATAGTCTTCTAAACCGTGAAACCTGGCAACCAAACGAGCTTGCACCCGAACTTCTCGCTGTTATTAATCAACTCCGCCAACGAGATGAACATACCCAGCGTCAAGCAGCCGGGATTCTATCGGGCTACCTCTCAACATTGGGCAAGTAGCTTTCTTTTGTTGGCCAATGGAAAATCCTTGCGCCCTCTAGTTGGATTTCAAGTGGATTACGTTACACAGTAATGAATGGTGTGTTCGGTTAATCGGCAGCAGGCTCTCCGATGATCAAAGTCCTCAA
>JBNKDD010000147.1:0-13970 GCA_050288085.1 Anaerolineae bacterium | reverse complement strand
TAGGGGGTATCAGCCGAAAGGCTGTTCAACACATCGCGTGCCGGGCCAATGCGTAAATCAATCCGCCCATCGATACCGGCTTTCTTGAAAAATTCCTGGGCGATCTCGGCCCGTTCCGGGTCGTGTTCGATGGTGATCAGGCAGCCATCCGGCGGCAGCGACCGGGCAATCCAGATGCCACTGTAGCCCACCATTGTACCGATCTCGACCACCCGCCGTGCGCCAATCGCTTTGAGCAGCAGTTGAATCAACTGCGCTTCTTCTGGCCGGATGGTGATCTGGGGCAAACCACGCGCTTCAATTTCCGCCTGGATGTCACGTAGTAGATCATCTTCGGGCGCAAATAAATCGCGTATATAGTGGATTAATGCATCGGACATCGGTGCTGCCAATAATCTAGTCGCTTACCCTACACCTGTCAAGAGAGGTAATTATTCTGTGCCCATCCGCCGCGAATAAACTTCGCGGCTCCAGATTTGTTTCAGTCATTTGAAGTAATCACCCGCCTGACAAGATACCCTCAACGCCTAAACTGGATTGTCGACACGATCCGATCTAACAATGCTTCGTAGACGTTGCGGCGCTCTTCACTGGTCGAAAGGGTAAAGATCAGGATCGGCCCGCGCCGGGTCTCGGTGATAACCTCCAGGTGGTAGACGGTTGTACTGTCTTGATCCATCTCAAATGTGGTGGCATAGCGTATCCGGTAAGCATCCTGGAAATCAATTTTGGTGCGATCATCCGCGTTCAGATCGATCTCCGGGTCAGCGGCGTATTGCTGCAAGTGATTGTCCCGGACAGCCTCAACGGTTTCACCCTCGGTTTCATCAGCGGCGGCAACATTCAGATTGATCACGTACAGATCATCATCCTCATTTGTAGCCGTATCAAAGGCCAACATGATCAGCCGGTTGAGGTCGATGCGCTTTACACCATGCTGCATCGAAGCGCCAAGCAGCACATCCTGATCGGTGAAACTTCTCAACAAGGAGTCGGTGTCTTTATTGGTTAAGAAGACCGTACTCCAGGTGTTCGGCAGATTCAGGCTAAAGCTGCCTTCTTCAACCTCCACCCGATACCAACCGGGCGCAACGGTCGGCTGAGGCGTTTTGGTGAGAGATGGCACAGGCGTTGTCGTGATGGGCGGTCTCGCCGTTTTGGTCGGTGTCGCGTTGGCGGTAGCCGTTGGCAGGGCTGAGGGCATTTGAGAAGGCGTCCACGTTGGTGGAAAGGTGGCACGCTGATCAGGGGTGCTCGTTGCATCAAACACGATCAGGGTCGGGGATGGCTCAATACCAATAACACGCTCTGCCAACCCAGGATTATTGAGCGCCAACCGGACGCCAACCGCAAATAACACGGCTACAAGCACCAAACCGGCGATCAGACCAATCACAAGTCGGGGTGAGTTCAAGCGTTTCATTACAGCCAAAAGTATAGACCGGTTTGGTTCAGGGGCAAAGGAGGAGAATCACCCCAAGTTTGATTCGCCCTCAACCGTATTTGATTTACCCGGTATAAGAGGATATAATCACGCCCCGTTCAAATTGAATAATATTATCCTTACCGTAGACCGCTGGTGACGTGCTAATTAGCACGCTGAAAATTGCCCGCCGAGGTAAAGAACCACCTTGTAATTCGTGCAATGCAATGGTCTTTACCGATTGGGTAGAGACCATTTTTTTTGCTACCCTATCCCATTTCAGGAGGAGGTGAATGAGATTTGCCGCTAACAAGAGAGCATAAAGAAGATCTGGTCGCCGAATACTACGACCTGCTCGATCAGAGCAAGGCTGTCATTCTGACAGAGTATCGCGGCTTGACCAATAAGGAAATGATGTCACTCCGACGTTCCGTTCGGGAGGCCGGTGGCGTTTATCGTGTTGCCAAGCTGACGCTGCTGAAGAAAGCACTTGAGCAGACAGGCTTCATGGTCCCGGAAGATCTATCAGGTGGTACACCTATCGCCGTTGGATTCTGCCTGGATGAAATCCCCAGCGTGGCTAAAGCCCTGACAGAATTCGCCAAGGAATCCGAACTCCTGTCGATTCGCGGGGGCATCATGCCCGAAGAGTTTCTGGGCAAGGAGCAGGTTAAGGCGATGGCTGAACTGCCGCCGCTGGATGTGCTCCGGGCACAGCTCATTGGCTTGTTGGATGCTCCAGCCTCAAACCTGGTAGGCGTTCTCCAGGCCGGTATTGCACAAACGGTCAACGTGATCAATGCATACATTGATGCCGGTGGACCTGCTGAAGCTGCACCTGCTGCCGCCGAGGCGGAACCGGTCGAGGCTGAAGCGCCCGCTGAAGAACCGGTCGAAGCTGAAGCGCCCGCTGAGGAACCCGAAGCCGAAGCACCTGCCGAGGAGCCTGAAGCCGAAGCTGAACCAGTCGAGGCCGAAGTACCCGCAGAGGAACCCGAAGCCGAGGCTGAACCGGTCGAGGATGAAGCCACAGACGAAGCTCCGGCTGATGAAGAACAAGCTGACTGATTGATAAACCTTAACAAACATAACCCAATTGGGAGGATGAATAAATATCATGGCAGATCTTGAAAAAATAGTTGATGAACTGAGCGGCCTGACCCTGCTGGAAGCTGCTCAATTAAAGGACATGCTAGAAGAGAAGTGGGGCGTCACCGCAGCAGCCCCGATGGCCATGGCAGCCATGCCCATGATCGCGGCTGATGTCGCCGAAGAAGAAGAAAAGACCGAGTTCGATGTCGTACTGACCGATGTCGGCCCCAAGAAGATTCAGGTCATTAAGGCCGTCCGTGCCCTGACCGACCTGGGCCTCAAGGATGCCAAGGATCTGGTCGAAGGCGCGCCCAGCACCGTTTTGGAAGCCGTTCCGAAAGAGATGGCCGAAGAAGCCAAAGCCGCTCTCGAAGCCGAAGGCGCAGTGGCAACCCTCAAGTAAGCTTTTTCTTGTGGTCAATTCGAAAGCAGGCTGCCAGGTTGTCAGCCTGCTTTTTTGTTGTTGAAATGTACCTGCCACCACCAACAGCCAACGGTGGTTCTAATTGCCCTTCAAGTAAAAAAGGTAAATTTGACAATAATTACGGAACTAAGTTAGAATGAAATAAGAAGAAACCATCTTCTAAATTAATTTTGTCCAGTAATATTATCCGAATGAGGAATGTTATGCAGAAGACACGGCAAAAGATTCTAGAGTATCTCAAACAGCATGGTGAAGCCACTGTCGATGAACTAAGCAACACTCTGGATAACCTTACGGCTGTAACTGTCCGGCACCATCTTGATGTCCTGCGCAGCGAAGGATTAGTTTCTTCACCAGCCGTGCGCCATCGTGACTCTCCCGGTCGGCCTAAGTATGTCTACGGCCTGACCGAGAAAGCCGAAGCATTATTCCCCAAAAATTTTCAATCCCTGACCATCCACCTGCTGGATGAATTAAAAAGCACGCTTGAGCCTCAACAGATGGGGGACATCCTGGAGGGACTTTCAAAAAGAATGCTGTCGACCAATGGCATTTCTATCCCTCAAGAGGCCACGCTTGAAGAGCGGGTGGAGCGGGTGGTTGACTACTTAAACAGCCATGGGTATGTCGCTTCTTACGAGCCTCACCCGGAGGGCTTTGTACTGAGTAACAGTAACTGCCCTTACAGCGGTGTGGCTGAAGTTCACGAGGAGCTATGCAAATTGGATATTACCTACATCGGCAATTTGCTGGGGGTAGCTCCGAAGCGGTTAAGCCATAGGCGGGATGGGGGGCACTATTGTTCTTTCCTGGTCACCGAGGCCAGTATCCAGCAAGAAGCATAGTGTTCAATCTTCCTTTAATAGGTTTTTATAACACAATTAATTCAACGGCCATCATCTTTATTGACAGGCCAATTCTGCGTTGCTACAATAGCAATAAGAATATTTCAAAGGAGCAATATACATGAGTGCGGACAATGCGACCACAACTCAAACCGATGTGATATCTATCACGCCTGCCGCCGTCGAAAAGGTTAAGGCGCTGTTAGTTGAGAAGGAACTGACCGACTACGGCCTGCGCGTATTCATCGCCGGAGGCGGCTGCTCCGGTTTTCAATATGGAATGGCCTTTGAGAACAACCCGCGCGAATCGGACACCATTCAGGAATCGGATGGCGTCAAGATCATCATCGATCCGATGAGCCTGCCTTACATCCAGGGTGCAAGCATCGACTTTGTCGATAACCTGATGGGCGGCGGCTTCCGCATCGATAACCCGAACGCGGTTTCGACCTGCGGCTGTGGCAGTTCGTTCAGCACCAAGGACGGCAGTGCAGGTGCGTCCGGGGCCGGTGGTTGCAGCGGCTGCGGTTAGTCGTTAAACTTTCCGCCATCAAAGAACTTGCAGCTATAACTTTTTCCCCCTCTTTCTTGCAAGAGAGGGGGATTACTTAAAATAGATTCGGCATATATCACCCTTGTGCGGCAATAGGGCGCTCCTGTTGATTCCCGGCAAGGGTGTTTATGTGTCAGACCGGAGTAAAGAAATATGCCACTCTGGAAGAAACAACGAGGCGGACAGGGCAGTGAATCGGATGCTGAGAAGCCGGACATCCTCTGGCTGGATTTAGGTGACCTGGGCGACCTGGTTAACCCGGCAGGCCCGCACGAACAATGGCAGGATCACGGATTGGGCCTGCTGCGCACGATTATGCATCAGAACGGTATTATGACCGGCATTGCCTCAACCCGTGCCTGTACATCCTGGGATCAGGTCAAGCGGGAATTTCAAGGCTACCGGATTCTCCTGATGAACGTCAGGAGCTACACCTACCCCGCTGCGCTCAAATCGGCCCAGCTTTTCAAAGAGGTCAACCCGGACGGGTTGGTGATCACCGGCGGGATGCACGCGACTGTCGCCCTGGATGAGATGGAAGCCGTGCCGGATTTTGACTATATCTGCCAGGGGCCGGGTGAGAAGATCATCGTTGACCTGGTGCAGAATCCCGAAAATTATCCGCGTGTAGTGCTGGGGGTCGGGGCCAAATCGATGGAAGAATGGCCGATGATCGACCGCACCCTGTGGCCTCAACCGGCCAGCCGCCGCCTCAAGAAGAATTTCAACTGGCCGATGGAACCGGAATGCGGCTGGGGGCCGCCGCCGGTCGCGACCATTCTAACCAGCCGGGTCTGTCCCTGGCAGTGTGTGTTCTGCAATGAGAACTCCTACATCCCCAACATGGGCCGCCGCCCGGTTGAAATGGTCATCGAGGAGTTGAACGAGCTAGACAATAAATACGGTGTGGGGTCGGTGGTGATCCACGACTCGATGTTCTTCCAGAATCCAAGCTGGCTTGAGGAATGGATCGAGAAGTATCCCCGGATGACAAATAAGCCCTGGCCGTATTGGGCAGCAGGGCGAGCCGATACCGTCCGGCAGTGGCCGGAATTGTTCGAGGCGCTGATCAAAGAAACCAACTGGACATTGGTATCGATTGGCTTTGAATCGGGCAGCGACCGGATTCTGCGGCTGCTCAATAAGGAATGTACCGAAGAAGACAACCTGTTTACGATCAACCTGCTGAACCGGATCGGCGACGAGCTTGAGGCACAGGGCAGGCAGGCCCCGGTCTTCTGGTCGAATATTATGCTGGGGATTCCGGGCGAAACGCACGAGGATGCCTTCAAGACGATGCGCATGCTCAAGATCATGCGGCGGGTTTATCCCTCGATCTCGTTCTATGCACCCTATCCTGGATCGGCGCTGGGCTACCAACTGATCGCCGAGGGTAAAAGTCTGATGTCCAAAGACAACTACCATCGCTTCCCGGATGATGAGAAAGTCAAGGGGATCGACTACCAGTTCTACCGGGATTTGTTGGCCGGGAAATATGAGGATGAGGTCAACAAGGGCCTGGACGAATACGCCCGCAATCGGAGCGGTGTGCTCCTGGATGCGTTGATAAAGGCATAGATCATGAGCAGTTTCAGTAATCCGCATTATATGTACCTGTTCGATATGAAGAACGGCAAGAAAAAGCTGGCTTACGGTGCGAGTCCAGAAGATGCGCTGGATATTCTCAGTATCCGGCTCAGCGAAGCCGAAATGGCGGAGATCATCCCGGATCAGCATCTGCGCATCCGCCAGCGTGAGCTTCAAAAGTACGTCAATACGCTGGGATAATCCCGGTATGATCAGTAATGGGGAACCGGTCAACGGTTCCCTTTTGGATTCTTGAAGCGAACTTTGATAATTCTTATTACCCCCCAAGCCTCGCTATGCTCGGCTTTGCCCCCCTTGCAAAGGGGGCAGACACCGCCAATATGGTGGCATGGGGTCAAACGCATAGGCCCAGGTGATCAGGAAATTGAGATTGACAAGAAATCAGAAGCGAGTCCTGCTAGCACTCGCCGACGGTTGGACGCTGAAGGCGCATCGCGACCTGACCGGGCACAAAGTGTATCAACTCCACTCCCTCGATGGCCCAGCTAAACGCATCCCTCGCCGGGTGGTGGCGGCACTCAGTAAATACCGGTTAATCCACAGCAACCAGAAATTCCCGGCAGCGACTTATCTCCTCACTGATAGAGGCCGCGAGGTGATCAAAGCGCTGGCCGGAAAAAAGATCACGCCGTTGGGATCGAGGGGGTTTTTCTCCGACGTTGATTGAAGCCCCGTCTGATGTTAAGATCGCGCTGTTATCCGATCTACCACACCTTAGTGACATCAAATGCAAAAATCTGCACTGTTTCAGAAAATCCAGGCGTTTATCAGGTGGTTCTGGCCGGCAGCCGTTGTGGCCTTCCTGTTACTCACTTTTGCCCAACCGCTCATGCTGGGTAAGCTGCCTGTTACCAGCGATGCCCCGTTTCACCTTTACCGGCTGGTCGTCTTCGATCATACGGTCAGTCATGGCGATCTCTGGCCGCGCTATGCACCGGGGCTGATGTTTGGATATGGCTTCCCGGTGTTTCACTTCTATTCGCCAATGTCACTGTATCCGATGTATACGCTTTACCTGCTGGGATTGGATTTTGCCGATGCATTTATGGGTGGCCTGATCGTCTACGTATTATTTGGGGCGATAGGAGCTTACCTGCTGGGTAAAGTCTGGGGTGGCCCACTGGCCGGGATCGTGACGGCAGTGGCCTATGCCTATTCGCCTTTCCTGGTCTTTCAGGTGGTGGAGGTGGCCGCTGTTGCCCAGATAGGTGGGCAGGCACTACTCCCCTGGATTCTATGGGCTTTCTGGCGGCTAGCAGCATATGGCCGCCGCCGGGACTTCCTGCTAGCGGTGATCCTCTTCGGGTCACTGATCCTGATGCACAATATCACCGCGATGTACACAGCTGCCTTATTACTGGTCTACGGGGTTTTCTTGTGGTGGATCACCGGCAAGCAGTGGCAGACGGTCAAACGACTGGCGCTGGCCTGGGGCTGTGCGATGGGGATCGCCACCTTTTTCTGGCTACCTGCCCTGGCCGACCGGCAGTATGTTTACATTGACCGGGTGACCTATGGCAATCTCGACTTCCATAGCAATTTTCACATGTTGGCCGAGTCGTTTCTCCCGCCGATCACTGCCGACCCAGATTGGTACAACGAACCGTTTTCGATATCACTGGGCTGGCCTCAAGCCGTGCTAGGTGTGATCGGGATTGGGTTCGCTATCTGGAGGCGCAACAAGGATGATAACCGCCCCGACTGGCGATTGTGGGTGGGGTTGGCGGCGCTGCTGATAGCCATAATGCTCTTCCTGACAACCCGCGCTTCAACCTGGGTCTGGGAAAATGTCCCCCTGCTGCATTACATGCAGCATCCCTGGCGTTTTCTAGGGCCGGTTAGCCTGCTGCTGGCAACCCTGGCCGGGATCGGCGCGGCGCAGATCGCCGGACGTTTCAAGAGACCGATCCTGCAAGCGGGTTGGATTGCCGCCTGCCTGATCGCGATGATCCTGTACGTGCTGCCCTGGCTGTACGTCGAATATGTGCCCTTCCCCACACTTGAGTCAATCCGGGATGTCCAGGCATTCGAGCGCACTCCGCCCTACTATATCGGGACCCAGGCTTCCGGGGAATACACACCGATCTGGGTGGAGAAACTGCCCGACCGGGATATGCTCGATCCGCTGTACGCGGAAAGCGAGGTGATCCCCCGGCTGAATGCCTCACCTAACAGCGAGATCGAATCGGAGGAATGGGGGCCAAAATGGGGCCGGTTGAGTCTGAATGCCTATGCCCCAACTGAGATTGTTTTTAATTGGACTTACTTTCCGGGCTGGCGAGCCAAACTTGACGGAGAGCAGATCGAGGTATGGCCGTCCGAACCGGAGGGACTGGTGGAGGTTAGCATCCCAGAAGGAGAACACACCCTGGAGGTCAGGTTCGGGGCGACTCCGATTGTCCGTTGGGCGACGATAGCCAGCGCCGTGATTGCGATCATCGTGATCGCGCTGGCCGGGTTCGTCCCGTCGCTGTGGGCGTCTGAAGCCACGCCTGAGCCATCAACCCCGGCAGGGATCACGCCGACTATCGCTGCTGCCATCCTGGTTGGAGTGGCATTGGTGTTGTGCAAGGTGCTGATTTTCGACCTGATCGACAGCCCGATCCGGCGGGTGCGCTTCGCTGATGGGGTCGAAGCCGGGGTGCAGGTTCCGATCAGGGCGGACTATGATCAGAAAGTGACTCTGCTCGGCTATGACCTATCTCGCGCCGATGTGCCTTCAGGGGGAGCGACGACGATCACTGCTTTCTGGTCACTTTCCGGTGAGAATCTGGACGAGGATTATCGGCTCCCGGTTGACTATGGGAGCTTCATTTCACTGCGTGATCCAGATGGCAATACGATTTACGAAACCGAACTTCGTCCCATCGACGAGACGCCAACAACCATCTGGATTCCCGACATCTATGTGCGTGAGAGGTTACGCCTGAAAGTGCCGGATGGAACTCCGCCCGGCAGCTATTCGATCCACATCCGGGTGCATGATCCATCGCAGGGCCGCGACCTGGAAGCCTTTGGCCCGGCGGGGAATCCGATGAGCACCTATGTGCAGGTTGGGACGTTGAACGTTACCCGGCCCACCTTGCCGACTCGACCGGCGGCACTGGTGAGTGAAACCCGGTTGATGGCTCAACTGAACGATGAGCTAACGTTGATCGACGCTGCCCCTCTCCCAGAACAAAGTGAAGTCGGCCAACCGCTGCTGTTGATCGTCGATTGGCTGGCCCGGTCGCGCCCACAGGCTGATTATCTGGCCCGGCTGGTATGGCTCGATCAGGACAATCAGGTCGCTGCCGAGTCGCTCGATTTTTCGCCGGTATCGGCCTATCCGACCGGGCAATGGAAAAAACGTGATGTGTGGCGGGGGATTCACCGGGCGTATATCCCTGGGCGGTTGGAGCCGGGCGAGTACACCATCGCGCTCCAACTGATCAGCCCGGCGGGGGATCCGGTCGGGGAGCAGCGGGTGATCGGGCAGATGGCGGTCAGTGCACCGGAACGGAGCTTTGATATCCCGGAGATGTCGATCACGGCTAAGGTGGATTGGCAAAATGGAGTGCGGCTGCTGGGGCTTGATCTGCCCGCGGACACGATTACACCGGGCCAGGATTTAAGCCTGACGCTGTACTGGCAGCCCCAGGATGATGTCCGCGATAACCTGACGGTGTTCATGCACCTGATCGATGCGGAAGGGAATATCGCCGCCCAGAGGGATCAGATTCCGGGAGGGGGCGCACGCCCAACCCTGGGTTGGTCGCCCGGCGAGGTGATTGCCGACTCGTACAGCCTGTTCATCGATCCGGTGGTTGCGCCCGGCGAATATCAAATTCGGATCGGGTGGTACGATGCCCAGAGCGGTCAGCGAGTCATGCTGGCGGATGGCAGTGATTTTGTGGTGCTGCCTGTGTCGATCAGCGTGGGTGCAGCTGAATAGGGATTCGGGGATAACTCGCACATACTCCGACTACACACTTAGGAGGCTAACTTGTTAGACATGCGTCGACTTGGAACACATTTAGAGAGCATTGAAAAAGGAATTGAATTGGCTAACCAATTTCATTGGTTTCTTGAAGTCGTAGAGATTCAGGGTAAATGGTTTGTCAGGAGTGGAGAATCGGTAATTTTTGGCACTGACAATCGAGAAGCCGTTGATGCTTTTCTTTATGGACTAGGTTTAGCCTATGCAGTGATACCATCTGATCTTTTTGAATATTTGGTTAAGGAAACTGACAATTACAAATAGGCAAGTTAAGAATCCGGTCAGAAACCAGGGCCGCAATGGTGCATCTTCATCTTGGTGATAGCTTTCTTCCTATACACTCAATAACAGCGAAAATCAAAAAAGTCTCAAATTGCTATTGACGGATGCCCAATCAGCCGCTACAATTTTTTATAGGTTTATAAAAGATAATCTTATGGAAAACATAATGTTTACTTGCATGTGTATGGAGCGGGGACGTTAGTCATCCTCTCTCCCCTGATAGACATAACCTGACCTCCAGAGGGTGACTAAGCGTTCCCGCCGCTTCCGGCTTAGGTCTGCGGCTAGGCGTTTAGGGCACCCTTTTTTGCTGCCTTTTCGCCCTGTTCACAGGCAGGGGAATTCCCCCACTTTGTTTTAATGGAATACTGAATAAGAGATCGTGCTTAAAGCGCGTCTTGAAAGATGGATGGGAATATTAATGGCAGTGAATTTACCGATGATGAATACAGTCACGTCCGACCACTCGTGGACGGACATCCGTACGGGTGGCGATATTGAAGCCCTGGTGGGCAATACCCCTTTAGTTCGTTTTTCACACCTGACCGCTCATCTGCCACCGGCGGTCGAAGTCTACGCTAAAGCCGAATGGATGAACCCCGGCGGCTCGATTAAAGATCGCCCGGCCTTAAACATTATCCGCAGTGCAGAGCAGCGCGGCGATTTGCGCCCCGGTGTAACGCTGTTAGACAGCACCTCCGGCAATATGGGCATCGCTTATGCTATGCTGGGGGCCACCCTGGGCTATCCGGTCAAACTGGTTATCCCGGCCAATGCCAGCCCAGAGCGCCTGATGATCCTGCGCACCTATGGGGTTGAGTTAGAACTCAGCGATCCCGCAGAAGGATCGGATGGGGCACGCCGTCGGGTAGAAGAAATCTACCAATCAGCACCGGGCCGCTATTTCTACGCCAACCAGTACGATAATCCTGATAATTGGAAAGCCCACTATCACACAACCGGTGTTGAAATCTGGGAACAAACCGATGGCCGCGTGACCCACTTTGTAGCCGGTCTGGGAACCAGCGGCACGATGATGGGAACCGGTCGGCGGCTGCGGGAATATAACCCGGATATCAAGCTGTTTTCCGTTCAACCCGACGAGTCTTTCAATGGCATTGAAGGGTTGAAGTACATGCCGACCGCGATCAAACCCGGCATCTACCAGCCGTCTTTAGTTGATGAGAATCTTCCCATATCCACCGAAGAAGCCCATTCGATGTGCCGCCGGTTGGCCCGCGAAGAGGGATTGCTGGTGGGTATTTCAGCAGGGGCGGCCCTGGTCGGTGCCTTGCGCGTTGCCGAGCGGCTTGAAGAAGGTGTGGTGGTGACCTTATTCCCGGACAGCGCTGCCAAGTACCTGAGTGAACCATTCTGGACAGAAGAAGATAAGTAAACTGTGAAATAGTTTTTACCCCCTGTGATGCTCCACCTACGGTGTTCGCATCATCCGCCCCCCTTGCAAGGGGGGCAAAATCCGCAAGGATTGGGGGGTGACAAAAGATGAAAATACTTTCTCAACACAATAATAAGGATTGAAATGAAAGTCGTGATTTCCTCTGAACATATGCAGCAGATCGAAAAGCATCTGGAAGCCGCCTACCCTAACGAGGGGGCAGGCTTTATGCTGGGCCATCAGAACGGGGATGCCGTCACCGTTGAGAACATCATGCCGCTGGAGAATCAGCGCGAAGCGGAGGCCCAGTACAACCGCTTTGAACTCAGCACAGAGGATTTCATGCAGGCCGAACTCCAGGCCGCACGGTCAGGGATGAGTTTTGTAGGGGTCTTCCACTCTCATCCTGATCACCCAGCGGAACCCAGCGAGTTTGACCGTGATCACGCCTTGCCGAATTTCAGCTACCTGATCACGACCGTCACGTCGGATCAGGCTGCCGTGACCAGGGCCTGGCGGTTACGCGAGGACCGGTCAGCTTTTGACGAGGATCAAATCAACGTTACCGACACTACCGGAGGAATTTAACTTATGGCTTCTATACGCATCCCGACACCACTGCGCCCTTACACCGGCAACCATGAATCTGTCACGGTGAGCGGAGGCACCGTTGCAGAGGCATTAGCCGATCTGACCAGCCAGCACCCCGATTTGGAGGCACACCTGTTCAATGAGGGGAAACTGCGCAGCTTTGTCAATATCTTCCTGGGAGAAGAAGACGTTCGTTTCCTGGACGGCGTTAATACTCCCATCAACGAAAACGACCGGTTGATGATCATCCCGTCTATCGCGGGAGGGTGAACGGAGGATTCACCATGACAGCCGACACTGTCCGAAAAGTTGATCAATCTGCTATACGCACCAATCAGGCATTTATCATCGGCCTGCTGCTGATCGCCTACATCGCCGACTTTGCGCCGCTGGTGGCCTTTGTCTCGGCAGTGCTGATCATCGGTACGTTTTTCCCACAGGCCACCCTGTTCAAACTGGTCTATCGCCATGTGCTCAGGCCAGCCGGGTTGGTCAAGCCTGATGTTATCGATGATAACCCTGAACCACACCGGTTTTCTCAGGGATTGGGCGGCGCGTTTACATTGGGGTCAACCGCTGCCCTGCTGTTGGGGTTACCGGTTCTCGGCTGGGCACTGTCCTGGCTGGTGATTGTCCTGGCGTCAATCAACCTGTTCCTGGGATTTTGCGCAGGCTGCTTTGTCTACTACCAGTTGAATCGATTGGGCGTACCCGGCTTTAAGGTCGCCCCGGTGACGGTCGAACAGGAGTAGACAGCTAATGATGATGCTTAACCGATTGTTAATCGCTGCTGCCCTGATTGGGTTGAGTATTGGTATCTATGCGCTGGTTACGCGCTGGCAGATCACCCGTGCTGATGGCAGTTCACGATTAGCAGGCCAACTGCGCCCTGGTACACCGGGGATCGTCTACTTCTGGTCGGAGACCTGTGCACCCTGCCAACTGGTGCAAAAGCCCGCCCTGGCCCAGCTCGAAGCGGAACTGGGCAATGCGGTGCAGATCATCCCGATCAATGCTTTGCAGCAGCCGCAGATTGCCGATGAGTGGGGTGTGTTCAGCGTTCCGACTACATTTATCGTTGACAAGAGCGGGCATCCCCGCCACGTCAATCATGGGGTTGCACAGGCTGCACAGCTTCGCCAGCAGCTTCAATCCCTGTAGGGACACATCCCTACGAACAGAACGGAGTAACCCGAATATGTCTATTGCAGATCACATTGCGCCTGAAGCAATTGAACTGAGTCACGAAGAAATCAGACGTTACAGCCGCCACCTGATCATACCGGAAGTCGGTATGAGCGGACAGCGTAAACTTAAAGCCGCCAGCATCCTACAGATCGGCACCGGGGGGTTAGGGTCGCCGCTTGCCATGTATCTATCGGCAGCAGGCGTGGGCCGGATCGGGCTGGTGGACTTCGACGTGGTCAGCGAGTCGAATTTGCAGCGGCAGGTGATTCACGGCACCAAAGATGTAGGGCGCAGCAAACTGGAAAGTGCGAAAGAAACGATGCTGGACATCAACCCGCACGTCCAGATCGATACCTACAATGAGCCGCTCACATCGGAAAACGCGCTCCGCATTATGGAGCCATACGACATTATCATCGATGGGACCGACAACTTCCCGACCCGCTACCTGGTCAATGATGCCAGCGTCATGCTGGGGAAACCGAATGTCTACGGCAGCATTTTCCGCTTTGAGGGTCAGGCCAGCGTATTTGCTACCGAGGAAGGGCCGTGCTATCGCTGCCTGTTCCCGGAGCCGCCGCCCCCTGGC
>JBNKDD010000146.1:0-13979 GCA_050288085.1 Anaerolineae bacterium | reverse complement strand
GCTGCTGGAATTACTGTATCAAAACAGCGGTGGGGTTTGTAATCGGGATGCGGTCGTGCGTTACGTCTGGCCCGATGATGCTGAAGCAGGGATTAGTGAGCAGGCAATTGATGCTCTGGTTCGACGCCTGAGAGATCGGTTAGCCGAATATTCCAGCAGTCATCAATACGTTGTAACCGTTCGGGGCCACGGTTTCCGCCTGGAACAACCCGATGAGAATGGATAGAAAAACTACGCGGAGGGCTTTACTCTGCGGATAAATAAAATGGTAATAAAGAGCGGGCTGATAGCATCGAAGTGTATTCGTGGCTATCAGCCCGTCTGCTACAGTAGATTTTTATCTGGTGGTAAAACTCACATACTCTTCTTTGATTAATGCTGACTCGTCAATTTCTAAATAAGTTAGCAGTTCCGAGATTGCGTTGGCTTTTTCCTCTGCATCCCGGCGTGACCATGTCCGGCTCTTGATTTCGATGTAGTAGCCTTCATGATCTGGCTCGGTGAGTTGGTCAAGGTTGAGATACAAGCGCATCCCCTTATAATCCAGGTGCCACCGCCGCCGTTCTTTTGTGATATTATGCTCCATTTCTGATTGGAAGTATTCCCGGTAGAAGCGTAAGGGGTGTGTTGCCTGCGCAATAAACCGTGAACGTGATAGTAATATCGCGCCTTCCAGCAGAAACTCCTCACGTTCACCGGTCAAGGTTAGCCGTGTTCGGACGTTTGGTACGCTGGTGTCGCCAAGCAGCGAAAGGTCTTCCCGGTAGCGGAGCATCTGATCATCAAACACGAAGTATGTATCATACTGCTTGTAATGCGTATGTGAGACGATATTGATTCCGGGGTGATCAAGCAATTGCTGGCCTTGCTCAAGCGAGTGAAGCTGCGCCTTAACCTGAACCTCGAAGCTTTCTTCCTGTTGGAGTTCACCCAGGGCTAGCAGCTTTGATAGCGTGTCATCTTCCCGTTCGATCAGGAAAGCATCGATCCTCCTGGCTGCATCAGCCGCCTCATCAAGTAGTTCTTCTGTGTCCAGCGTGAGCAGTTCGCCATTTTTGAGCAGCCACTGACCATTGCACATTACATGTTCCACATCGGTGCTTTTTGCAGCGTAGATAATCTGTGAGTAAATCGCTTCAGGATGGCGTGTGAAGCGCGGCCAGTTGTGTAGGCGATGAAGGTCTACAACCGTGATGTCAGCTCGCTTACCCGGTTCAAGGCTGCCGGTCAGGTGATCCAGATGCAGCGCTCGCGCCCCGATGTTGGTTGCCATCGCGAGGGCCTGTTTGGCGGGTAGGGTGGTCGGATCATCGGTTGCGGTTTTTGCTAATAGGGCAGCCAGCCGCGTTTCCTCAAACATATCGAGGTCGTTATTGCTGGCCGTGCCGTCTGTACCGATACCCACATTTAGACCTAATTCCAGCATGCGGCCAATAGGCGCAATGCCACTTGCCAGTTTTAGATTGCTGGTTGGATTGTGCGCTACCCCTGCGTTATGACGGTGCAAGGTTCGCATTTCACCTTCGTCAATGTGAACACAGTGGGCGGCGATCACTTTGGCATCCAGCAGGTTTTGTTTCTTAATCCAGGGGACAACCGGCATACCGTATTGTGCCCGGTGCTGTTCTACCTCTAACGCCGTCTCGCTGATGTGGATGTGAATGGGGACATCATAATCGATTGCCAGGGCCGCACATGCTTGCAAGATTTCGTCTGTATTGGTATAGGGAGCATGTGGGGCGACCGCCGGAGTAATCAGCGGATGTTCTTTCCAATCGATAATAAACTCTCGGCAGGCTTCCAGGCTCTCTTCATAACTTTTGGCATCCGGTGAGGGGAACTTTAATATTGTCTGCCCGCAAATCGCCCGCATCCCGGCTTCGGCGGTGGCGCTTGCCACACTATCCTCAAAGTAGTACATGTCACAGAAGGTTGTCACACCGGATCGGATCATCTCCGCGCATGCCAGTGAAGTTCCCAGACTTACAAACTCTGGGTTGACGAACTCGCGTTCTGTGGGCATCATGTAGCCCATTAGCCAGACGTCGAGCCGGAGGTCATCGGCCAGGCCGCGCAGAAGGGTCATGGGGACATGTGTGTGCGCGTTGATCAGCCCTGGCATGATCGCCATATCTGGACAATCAATAACTTCTGCCGCCTGGTATTGGCTCACAATCTCATCAGCCTCACCTACAGCGATGATCGAGTCACCCTGAATGGCAACTGCGCCTTTGTTGAAGATCGAGTACGATTTGTCCATGGTTATGACCGTACCGCCGATCAGGATCGTGTCAATGGATTGCATGAAATTTAATACCTTCCTTTTGATTGGAATACGTTGAGCCAGATAAATTGTTTGTTTTATAAGGGCTGGCTCAATGTGAGGTGAACAACCTGTTATATCGAGTTCGGAGCCGCCAATAGCGGTCGTGGTGGCACGAGTTCGCGGTCCCGGTTGCAATTGATGATAATATCCACCATACCGTATTATAGTAGATTATAGCCATCCGATAGCCTGTTAGAAAGAGCGATATGAAATCAGTTCGTGTATTCCGCTTGATAGAAAGCAGTCTGGTCGTTTTGTTTTTTGTTCAATCTGCCAGAATTGCCTTTGCCGTCTTATTATCGTTGGTCAGTGTTGGTATTGAGAGTAAACAGCTTGAATTGCCAGTAGTCTATGCCAATATTGTGCTGGTGGGGGCCTTGTCTCTGGGCTGGTTTACACCCCGTGTCAGGCGGGCCTTGCCCTTTACTTTGAGCCTGATGTCAATTCTCGTGGCCCTTACCCGGATTGTGGTATCGCTTCAGCAGCCCTTGATACGCTACTATGCTGCTGTAGTGGTCTTGGGGCTGGCGAGTGTCTACCTGATTACCTTGCTCAGAGCCAACTATCGGACCTGGCTATCGGCAATTATTGTAGGGTTTGCGCTTGATATGTTGCTCCGTGCTCGTGATACCTATGACATTTCGGCGCGTATCTGGTTTGAAGTGCCGGTGGGGAACTCTGCACTTCGTATTCCCTGGTTTGCCGTTCAGGTCATCATCTCATTACTGGTTATTCTGATGAGCCGTCTGGCACGCCGAGAAGCTCGCCACGAACCCTATGAACCGGCCTCCCTATCAACCTTGGGTGGATTGGCTTTTGGAGCATTTTTTGCGCTTCAGATGTTGGTATTGGGAATGCCGAATGTTGTTGCCCGTTGGGTCGGAATCCCATTCCAGGGCCTAGTTCCCTGGTTGATGCTTGCAATGGCAGCCGGACTGCTGCCGCCTGTTCGGGCTTCTATGTCTCGCCTGCTCGCTCCCTTTGATGATTGGCTGAGGGGCTGGGTCTGGTTGTTTGCGTTTTTGTTGATGATCGTTGTGGGGAATCGTTTTTCTGGTCTGATTGCCGCTGCTGCATTGATCATTGCTCAATTTATGGCGGTTCTTTCCCTGTGGTGGATACCGGGGCCAGCCGATCCGGTGGAAGTTGAACATGTCGGCCCATCGATCAGTTTTGGCCTGTTAGTGTATGTTGTTTTGATCTACGCTTACAGCCTTACTTTTGAGTATGCGCAGATACTTCCTGCCCTGCGTGATCAGGGTATTGTTGTAGTGATCATCGCAGTGGCTTTGCTGGGAGCGGTGCGAATCTGGTGGCGGGAGGATGACCCCTGGTACGCGAGTGCATCGGTTCCGAAGGGCATCCCGATGCTATTCATTGCGCCAATGGTAATCTTTAGTTTGATCCTGAGCAGCACTCCTGCATTTTCTGGTGGGGGAGATGTGCCCCAGAATACAGTTCGTGTAGCGACCTATAACATCAACGGTGGATATGATGCAGATGGTGTATTTCAACTGGGATTGATCTCTCGTACCATTGAGGCCAGCCTGGCGGATATTGTCGTCTTACAGGAAGTCGATGCCGGTCGTCCGGTTGGTTTCGGTGCGGATCAGGTTGAGTTTATTGCCCGCCGACTGGGAATGAACCACGTATTTTGGCCGACCACCGAGCAGGTGAAGGGGATCGCTATTATTTCTCGCTGGCCGATCATGGAGTCGAGTGGTGAGTATCTGACTGGTTCAGGTGAGCGATTAGGCACGATTCGGGCCTTGATCCAGACCCCTGGCCCAGCGCTGACTGTTGTAGGCGGTCAGTTATCTCCCGGCGAGGAAAGCCAACGTCTTGAGCAATTGGGTGTGCTGCTCAGTGTATCGGGTAATGCTTCGCCGGTCGTTATTGCCGGTGATCTGGCTGCATCCCCGGACGATGTCGTCTATCAGCAGCTGGTTTTGCAGGGGTTCTCCGATCCGGATCAGGTGTTGGGTATCGAGCGTGGTTTTACTTTTCCCGCCGATAATCCGACTTTGCGCCAGGATTATGTGCTGGTAAAAGACCTGCTCCCTATCGATGCTCGCCAGGTTGATAGCGTCGCATCTGATCACCGCCTGGTTGTGGTCGAAGCAGGCTGGCCCCAATAGAGTATCTATTGCTGGTTTTTTAATGCGTGATCCAATGCTTCGTCAATCGGTACCAACCGGGTTTTGAGCAAACCTGACGCTTTATCCAATACCAGTGTGCAGTCACGTGGCCGTGTGGGGGCAACCTCCGCGGCCCGTGTTGGTCGGGCCACTTCGTTCGGATCATATCCCATCGCTTTGATCAAGGCGCTGCCAAACGTCCACCGGCTGAGTTGCTCCGGCCCGGCCACATTTAGAATCCCGGTGACATCCCGTTCCGCTAGTTCGATCAGTGCCTCAGCCAGATTCCATGACCAGATGGGCTGTCGAATCTCATCTTCGAACAATGTGATGGTTTTCCCCTCTTCGATAGCAGAGCGCATCCAGCGAATCTGTTCATTGTTGGAATGGAGATCGTAAATCAAACTGGTGCGAACCAACAGGCAGTTATCGTAGGTCTCTAACAGAATCCTGTCAGCGTCGGCTTTAGCTTTGCCATAGGGGTGAACCGGGGTGGGGGGGGCGTCTTCAGTATAGGGGGCCTGGGTTCCATCGAAGATCACGTCAGTTGAGAGGGTGATCAGTCTTGCCTGGACAGCCTTCGCGGCTTCAGCAATGTTCCGTGCAGCAGATCGGATAGTATCCGCCATATCCTCGCTGCGATCAGAGGTTGCTGCATGGATAATGACATCAGGATGAACCCGCTCGACCAGGTCATGAACATCAGCCGCATGTCGCATGTCAAGCTGGATGGATGTTCCACCACCTACATCGGGATTCTTGAAATATGTACTGGTCGTCGGCCAACGTCGGGCAGATAGATCGGACAGTGGCCGCCCCAGGTTGCCACTCCCACCCGTGATCAGGAGCATTGATTATATGCCTATCCGTAGATTAACCAGGACTTACGCGGTTCAGGTCTGTGCTGGTCTCAACTGCGTAAGTCCTGTAGAAGCTACAGTTACTTATTGAGTATCTCTAGTGCTTGTTCTGCGGCCTGTTGGGCAGCGGTTTGTTTGCTGGCTCCTACACCCTGGGCATAGACCTTATCACCGATAGACACCGCAACGGTGAATATCTTCTGGTGATCCGGTCCCCGGCTGTCAACTGTCTGATAACTTGGTGTAAGGCCAAGGTTGGCTTGAGTCCATTCCTGAAGTTTACTCTTCGGGTCTTTGTCAAGTTCATCTCGTACAATTTCCTCAAGTGTGTTTTCGAAGAAGGGCAAAACAAACTCTCGGACAACTCCGACACCCTGATCGAGATACAGTGCGCCGGTTACCGCTTCAAACGCGGCGCACAGGTTGCCATTGCGGATTCGACCGCCGTTTTCAGCTTCACCATGACCCAACAGTAGGGCCTCGCCGATCTCGCATTCCCTGGCAAATTCGGCAAGCGTTTCGGTTCGTACCAGGGCTGCCCTCAGCCGGGTGAGATATCCCTCCGGTGCTTCTGGGAAGCGATGGTATAACAGCTCCCCACTGATAAAGTCGAGAACGGCATCACCCAGGAATTCCAGCCGTTCGTTATCCTCCAGGCCATCTCTTGGATGCTCGTTCAGGTACGATGCGTGCGTCAGTGCACGCAGCAGCAATGATTGATCTTTGAACGTGATGTGATTGTTTTCTTGAAAGGTTTTCAGGTCGTTCATTTTCCATTGAATTCTCTAAAGATCAGCACAGCGTTATGCCCGCCAAAACCAAATGCATGTGTGCTTGCTATTTGGACGGTTTTCTCACGGGCCTTGTTAGGAATGTAGTCCAAATCGCATATTTCATCAGGTTCCTCATAGTTGATGGTTGGAGGAACCACATTATCTCGGATGGCCTGGAGACAGAAAACAGACTCCAGTGCACCTGTTGCCCCCATCATATGCCCGGTCATGCTCTTTGTCGAGCTAATCGGGATATTATATGCTTGTTCACCCAGCGCTCGCTTGATTGCGCGAGTTTCAGACTCGTCATTAAGCGGAGTACCTGTCCCGTGGGCATTGATGTAATCCAGGTCTTCAGCCTTGATCTGAGCCTGCTCCATTGCAATCTGAATCGCCCTGGCGCTGCCTGCCCCATCTTCAGATGGCGCGGTAATGTGAAAAGCATCTGCTGTTGAGCCGTATCCAATCAGCTCACCTACAATATTGGCCCCTCGCGCCTTTGCATGTTCCAGGCTTTCGAGCACCAATACGGCGGCTCCTTCACCCATTATCAGACCATCTCGATTAGCGCTAAATGGCGAAGGGGTGTTGGTTTCTCGTGGGCTGGCTGCCCCAATTCGGGCGAAGGCAGATAAGGCCAGTGGGGTAACCGAGGCTTCTGATCCTCCGGCTAATATGGCATCGGCTAACCCGGCACGAATTAATTGCCCTGCTGTACCGATCCCATCCTGGCCTGATGCACAGGCCGAAGTGACCGAGAATGAAGGCCCTCCCAGCCCATGCCGGATACTTAATGTCCCGGCTGCACCATTTGCCATGATCTTCGGGATACCAAAGGGACTGACCCGGCGCGGCCCATCATTGTACAGGATATTGACCTGTTCCTCAATCGAGAAGATTCCACCGATAGCACTGCTGACAACCGCCCCGATCCGGTGGCGGTTATCATCGGTGATCTCCAGCCCGCTGTGTTCAAGCGCTTCCTTTGCGGCTGCATGGGCTAACCACTCGAACCGGTCATTTCGCCGCACTTCCCTGTTATCCATCGCGGTGAGCGGATCAAATCCTTTAATCTGAGCAGCGAATTTAACCGGGAAATCGGGGAAGTGTTCTAGCGTAAGTGGCCCCACCCCTGATTGTCCCTCAATTGCAGCCTTCCAACTTTCTTCTGCCGTAAGCCCTAACGGGCTGATAGCGCCGAAGCCTGTAATCACAACGCGATGCATACTGCCTATCCTTTCCCTCAATGATTAGGTCTTTGTTTATCCGGTGACCAGCTTCTCCAGGTCTGGAGTTTTAAGTCCCGATCCGGTAACGACAAGACAAATTTTTGCCGCTGAGGGCAGCCGGTTTTTAATTTGTTCCAATGCAGGCCATATAACAGCACTGGTCGGTTCGGCTATAATGCCATGATGAGCCAGAGAACGCAATCCGGCCAGGATGCTTTCTTCATCCACTGAGATGATATCACCCTGGCTGTCTCTAATAGCCTTGACCACGCTGTCAGCCCGCACGGGATTAATGATTCGAATTCCTTCTGCCAGGGTTGCTTGTTCAGTAGTGGCTTTGCCACTTTGATGAAGCTGTTCCCAGAGTGGGGCGCAAGCCATCGCTTGTACGCCGATTAGCCGGGGAACTTGTTCTATTAACCCTGCTGCCCTCAGATCATTGAAACCCCATGACAGGCCCAAAAGTTGCGAGCCTTGCCCCACCGGTAAAATAACGGCATCTGGAGCCTGCTGCCCTAATTGTTCCCACAGTTCATAGGCAGTTGATTTATAGGCAAATGGTGCAAAGGGGTGGTAGGCATGGCTGGCATAATGTGATACCCTGTCATGTACTGCCTGAAGAGATGCTTCGGTCGCAGCGCTGCGTGATCCTTCGATGGCAGATAGGTCTGCACCATACACGGCAATTTGAGCGAGCTTGGTTGGCGATGCATCACCAGGTACGAACAATTTCGCCTTGATCCCTGCCTGAGCCGCGTAAGCTGCCAGGGCTGCGCCTGCATTCCCGGATGAGTCGTCGTGGACCCGGTTGATCCCCCTGGCTTTTAATGTGGAAACCAACAGCGACGCTCCCCGATCTTTGAATGCCCCGCTTGGATTGGTGCTCTCTAATTTCAAATGAATAGTTTGCCCATCCACCTGAATATCGACCAGCGGCGTCCAACCTTCCCCCAGTGTTACCGGTACAACGTTGGAGGGAGCCAGCATCGCCCGGTATCGCCAGAAAGAAAATACCTCCTTATCGATAGCGTTGATGTTAAAGGCTGGTGGGTTGATAACTTCGAGCGGTTTGCCACATGAACATTCGTAAACTGATGTGATATATGGATAGCTTTCTCCACAGTCCGGGCAGCCGATTTGGAAATCTGTATCGATTGAGGATGGGACATCAGCCGGGGTAGGGTGGTATTTCCCTTCAACCCATGTGCTGCCATCCGGTCCGACTTCTTTCTTCCAGACAGGGACGATCTCTTTCAGCCGGTCGATTCCGTAGCGGGCTGCTTCAAAGCATCCCTGATCCCGGTGTCCCGTTGCGCAGGCGACTATTACTGTTGGCTCGCCAACTGTCAATTTACCGATCCGCTGTACAATCGCTACCCCGCGCACATGGGGGAACCTGGCTCGAATTTCATCCGCCACTTGCTTGAGCGTTTTTTCTGCCATCGGAACGTAGGCTTCATACAGCAGGTGATCGGTGTCCAACTTCCCGCTGTCGTTTTTTGTCACACCCCGAACAGCCCCGCTGAATATGCACACGGCTCCTATATCAGGTTCGATGATTGCTGCACTGATCGCATCCATATCCAGTTTGTCAGGGGTAATCGCGAAGTATTCAGGATATTGGGGAGACGGTTCGCCCACACCGCCGCTTACTGGTGGGAATAGGGCAACCTCATCCCCATCCTGTATGCTGTCGGATGGAAAGGCATATTCCTGGTTGACTGAAACCAACATACTGCCCTGGTGCGATTCAATGGCAGGGTAAATCTCGATTATTTTTTCGATCAGGCTGGCGATGGTTGCCGGACTGCCCAACTCGATCTGAGTCTGATCGGTTCCGGTCCGGTCGCGGAGGGTAGCAAAGAAGCGGACAGAAATCTTCATAGTAATTTTGCTCGGTGAACTTCCTATTCTTCTAATACGATGCTGCCTGATTGTCCGCCGTGCTTTTCAACCAACCTTATCGCCTCAAGGCGCATTTCTCGATCTACCGCCTTTGCCATGTCATAGATCGTCAGCGCTGCTACCGAAACGGCTGTCAACGCTTCCATTTCGACCCCGGTCTGGCCGGTAGTGCACACTCGTGATTCGATCAATACTCGTGATTCTTCTTGATCAAGCGATAGATTGACCTCAATGTGTGTCAATGCCAGGGGATGGCACAATGGGATCAGATCGGCGGTTCGCTTGGCAGCCATAATCCCGGCCAGTTTTGCCACGCTCAGAACATCCCCTTTTTTTAGCAGCCCTTCTTGAATCAAGGCCAGCGTTTCAGGCTTCATTTTTACGTGCCCGCGTGCAACGGCCAGCCGTTCTGTGGTTGGCTTATGCCCAACATCGACCATCGCAGCTTGACCTGATGCATCCAGGTGAGATAGCTCACTCAATTGGCGACACTCCATTTTGACCCTATGACCCTATCGGACAATGCTGTGGAGATTATACTTAGCTCGTTACGTCAAGACAATTGACTTCAGCACCGAGGGGGCGCGTATGGTATAATGCCAACGCTTTACCCCGAAGAAATTTATAAAAAGCGGTTAACATATGTTTCGTGAATCATTAAAGCGCACCCGGCAAACATTTTTTGGCCGAATTGCCAATATGTTGGGCACAACCGAACTTGAAGATGAAACCTGGGATGATATCGAAGCCTTATTGATCCAGGCTGATCTGGGGATTGAGGTCGCGGTGGCGGTCGTGTCTGAGCTGCGTGACCGGGTAAAATCAGAAGGATTGACCACTCACCAGCAGTTACAGGATGCCCTGAGCGATGTGCTGTTGGGCTTTCTACCTGAGCCGACCCCGCTGGCATTGGAAACGCAGCGCTTGCTGACCGTGATCCTGATTGTTGGTGTAAATGGCTCTGGTAAAACAACCACCATTGGTAAGCTGGCTTATCGCTACCAACGAGATGGTTGGAAGGTTATGCTGGGGGCCGCTGATACCTTTCGGGCGGCGGCTGTCGAGCAGCTTCAACAGTGGGGGGCGCGGGTAGACGTGCCCGTCATAGCGGGTCAGATTGGTGGCGATTCCGGTGCGGTAGCCTATGATGCTATCCGTGCTGCCCGTGCCCGTAACCGTAACCTCCTCTTAGTCGACACAGCAGGACGTTTGCATACCAAGTATAATCTGATGGAGGAGTTAAAAAAGGTTCACCGGGTGGCCGAAAAGAGTGTCCACCAGGCTCCCCATGAGGTATGGTTGGTGCTGGATGGAACGACCGGACAAAATGCACTGAACCAGGCCAAACATTTCAAGGAAACTGTAGGGGTTACCGGTGTGATTGTGACCAAACTGGACAGCACTGCCAGAGGGGGCATGATCTTTGCCATTGGGTGTGAGCTTGGTCTGCCGGTACGTTATGTTGGTATTGGCGAGGGGATTGAAGACCTGGTTGATTTCGATCCACAGGCTTATGTGGATAGTCTATTTGAATAGGTGGAATGAATCTGATGAATGAATTGATCGCTGAGTTGAATGCACTTCAGGAGCGTATCCAGGCCCTTCGGGAGCGTCTTTGACTTAGCTGGTAAACGTACTCAACTCGCGGAAATTGATAAAAAAGCAGCCGCTCCCGATTTTTGGAATGACAACCGCGCTGCCCAACAATTGATGCAGCAGGCTTCCCGTCTGCGCAATGAGATTGAAAAATGGGATGGTGTATCACAACGCATTGAAGATGCACTGGAACTCGCCCAACTTGAAGATGATAGCATTCTAGATGACCTGAACACTGAAGTCAGCGCCCTCTCCAGAGAGATGACACGGTTGGAGTTCATTACCATGCTGTCCGGTGAATATGACTCGGAAGATGCCATTCTGGCAATCCATGCTGGTACCGGTGGGATTGATGCGATGGACTGGGCTGAGATGCTTCAACGGATGTACTTGCGTTGGGGTGAGTCGCGTGGCTTGAAGGTCGAGATTCTTGATGTGAGTTCCGGTGATGAGGCTGGAATAAAAAGTACCACCATGCTCTTTAGTGGCAGTTGGGTCTATGGCTACCTTCGATCTGAACGGGGGGTGCACCGACTGGTGCGCTTGTCACCGTTTGACTCGGCACACCGCCGCCATACATCCTTTGCCCTGGTTGAAATCTGGCCGGATGTGCATGGTGAGGTTGAAGTAGACATCAACCCAAATGACCTGGAAATCGAAACCTTCAAGGCTGGTGGGGCAGGGGGGCAGCACGTCCAGAAAAACGAGACCGCTGTCCGTATTACCCACGTACCCTCTGGAATCGTCGTCTCTTGTCAGAATGAGCGTTCGTTAACGCAGAACCGCGAAAACGCTCTGCGCGTACTCCGGGCGCGTTTGTTGGAAGTAGAGCGCCAGCGGCAGGAGGAAGAACGTGCAGAATTGAAGGGAGGGTATGTGGATGCTAACTTTGGAAATCAAATCCGATCTTATGTGCTGCACCCATACCAGATGGTGAAAGATCATCGTACCAACTACGAATCAGCCAACACAGCAGCGGTATTAGACGGTCAACTGGATGAGTTTATGGAGGCATATTTACGTTCCACTGAGGCTGGCTAGGGTAGTTTGATTTATCACAGGAGGTTATTACGATGTCTGGTGAAAAGCGTTCTTCTTTTTCGTCTGGTGCTCCAAAGAAGCAGCCAACCAAATCTGTATCTACATCATCATCTATGAAAAAATCGGCTCCGTCATCTATGCGATCGGCAAGTTCCTCCGGCACAGCAAAATCTTCTGGCCCCCCACTATCTGAAGAGAAAGCCGCCGAGCTTGACTCTCAGTTGGGCGGTTTCGATTCGGATCTAGAGACGATTGGCGAGGCGATCAATTCACACAAGAAGACGTTGGCGGAACTCGATCAGGGGATCAACGAGTTAGTTCAGAACATCGCTGAAATCCGCGAGCGTGGATATCGATACAAGGGATTTCTTGAGGGCAAGATCGATATTGTATCCGGGAAGTGGCAAACGGCCCGGCCTGTAGTTCTTCGCGAGATCGATACAGCTGAGGCACAGATTCTGCCACTTCATTCCAATGTGATGGATCAGGTCGCGGCTGTGCGGCGGAGTGGAAAAACCAGCCAGGCACTCAGGCAGGTAACATCGGTCAAGGCGGAGATCGGAAATCTACAAACCCGTGTTAATGCGGCTGAGTCTTCGATTGAAGCTGCTTATGGGCCGGTGCGTCAGGCTTTCTACCAGACTCGCTCCCAGGTGCAGGAAGTGCTCTGGATCCTGGATCAGGTTGACCAGGCCAGCTTTGACTTCCGTGCCGAGGAGAATGTTGTGCAGGCCGTTAAAGCTAAATGGTGGCGTGATGGCAAGAACAAGGGGCCGGATGGTGTTTTGTATCTGACCGACCAGCGCCTTGTCTTTGAGCAGAAGGAGAAAAAAGCAACCAAGAAGGTGCTTTTCGTAGCCACCGAAAAGGAAACCCTCCAGGAGATGCTTTTTGAGGCTCCGGTGATGTCAGTTGATTCGGTTAAGGCTTCTAGTAAAGGCTTGATGGGCCACCAGGATCATCTTGATTTTGAATTCGGCTCCGGGTCTGATTTTGCCAATGCGCATTTCCACATTGATGGGCAGGAGAGCGAATGGTGGACCGGGTTGGTTAACCGGGTGAAGAGTGACGAAATCCGCCGTGAGCGGTATGTCACTGAAGCGGAAACGCTCCCCGTTTTCGATGAGGAAAATGTAGGTTCGTTGGCTGAAGCACCTGAACGTTGTACGGCTTGTAGTGCCCCGTTTGATGCGCCGATTGCTAAGGGCCAACGTCAGATTCAATGTGAGTATTGTGGAACGACGATGCGCTGGTAAGTCAGGTTTGAGTCAATCTTCGGCAAAACATTGAATTAAGCAAAAAACATGCTATAATAATAGTTTGCTGTGAGAAAATGGTAACTGATACTCAAAGCCAATAAAAGCATCGTGAATAACTTTTGCAATCCCACTGTAAACGCGCTGGGACAGATTGCCTAGCGCGGTTTTAGGTTGTCTGTCTATCAGGCGATCATTTGAGGAGGTATTAGACTCGTGGTTCATAGTCGTATGCAGGATACTGGTCTGGAAGCCAAAGAGTTCAAGGCGCTACGCGTGAGCCTGGCCTCCCCCGATCAAATTCGGTCATGGTCCTATGGTGAGGTCACCAAACCGGAGACGATTAACTATCGTCGTTTGCGCCCAGAGAAAGATGGTTTGTTCTGTGAAGCCATCTTTGGCCCAACTCGGGATTGGCAGTGTTATTGTGGAAAATATAAAAACGTTCGGTACAAGGGTTTAACCTGTGATAAGTGCGGGGTTGAGATCACCCGGTCATCGGTGCGTCGGGAGCGAATGGGCCATATCGAATTGGCTGCGCCTGTCGCACATGTCTGGTATACCCGCCGTGTTCCCAGTTATCTGGGGCTGCTGCTGGATGTAACGCGCCGTAACCTGGATCGCGTCTTATATTTTGCTCAATATGTGATTACTTACATTGATGAGGATGCCCGGCAAAAGGCCCTCAAACGTCTCTCTGAGGATTATCAGACGGAAGAACTGGCGATTCGGGGAGAGTATGAGCAGCAGATTCTAGCCATTACAGAAGGCCGTGATGCAGCCCTGGCCGAAATCCAGGGGCGAATTGATGCGGTGAATGCTCAGTTGGATGAGGAACTTTCCTCTCGCACCGAC
>JBNKDD010000145.1:0-14013 GCA_050288085.1 Anaerolineae bacterium | reverse complement strand
GGGAGAGAGAACTGCCAACCGGCAGTTCGGAAGGGGGTGAGGTCAAATACAGGAACTAAGGTGAAATACAATCTCCCTACATCATGTTATGCGTCAGAGCACAGCCTCCAATAGAACCAAGACCAACCCCGTCAACAGCGGCACGCTGAGATTGTCCGTCCCGGCAGGTGATAGTCCCTCTGCGGCGGTGGCAATCAACGAACCGACCACCGACAGGATCAATACGCTTTTCGGCCCCAGGACAAAACTGTTCGGGCTGAGTGCCGATCCGGGCACAAAGCGCAGCACCAGGAAGATCACCAGGAAACTGAAGATCACCATCGCCGCTGATCCTTCCCATGAGCGGGTATGCCCGAAGGTCGTGTAGTGATGTTTGCCGAAGCGCCGACCCAGGATGCTTGCCATCGCATCGCCGATTGTCATTGCCATGACTGCCGCCACTGCATAGGGAACCCGGTCAATTGCCCCGCCGGTTCGCCATAATGCAGCAGTCAGGATGGTAATCGACACCGCAAAATAGATCGTGCCCGGTGACGATTCTTCGGTGTCCATCTGCTTGAAGGTTTGCTGACGGTAAAAGACGTAATTCAGAATAATGAAGGTCGCAAAGGGGATAATCCCGAAATACCAGTGGTCGAAGAAATACAGGATGCCCCAGATCCACAGACCGGCTCCCATATGGATGATCTTGCGGGTGAAGTGCTGCGGCCATTTTAAGGCTTTGCCCAGGGCTTCGACGCCCAGCAGCATCCCAAAAGCATAAACGTAAGACAAGACAAGCCCGATGATGTCCCCGCGCGTCATGACGTGCTATTCCTTTCCAGGTGGAAAATCAGGTAGTATCGACGGATTCTTTTCTGCGGCGTGGCAGGATCAATGTGACACGAACTCCCTCGTCCGTTGGGGTCTTGATGTTATCAACTTCAAGCTGTCCCCCGTTAGCCTCGACCAGATTCCGTGCTATGTATAACCCTAAGCCCAATCCCCGGATGCGCCCCTCGGCGTGTTTGGTGGTGAATCCCGGTTCAAATAGCTGGGCCATCTCTTCCGGGGGGATGACCGGCCCGGCGTTGAAGATGCTCAGGCGGACCATGTTCTCGACCTGCCTGGCATCGATCCGAATGACACAGTCATCGAGCCTGGCCCGTGAGATCGATTCGACCGCGTTCAGCAAAATGTTATTGACCACCTGCCGGATCTGGTGGTAGCTAAATTCAAAGGTGGGCAGGCCCGGCGCAATATGAATATCGATCTCTTTGCAGTTGGTCAGGTAGCCAACCTGCTTTAGTTCCGATATCACCTCGTTGACCAGCTCACCAGCATCAATATGCCGGAAATCTCCCTGGGAGAAGGGGATATCGGCCAGGGACTCCATCGCCTGGACAATTCGCTGTGAAGCAATATCGATCGCTCTGAGATGCTTCAGGTGGGTTTCGTTCAGGCCGCTGATCATGCCCATCAATTCGACGTTGACGCGGACGGCGCTCAACGGGTTGTTGATCTCGTGCATCAAGCCCTGGGAAAGCTGTCCGGTCAGCGCGATATTTTCGGCGGCGACCATCCGCTGGCGAGCGGCGTTCAACTCGGCATTGCGTTTTTCCAGCAGGGCAATGTATTCCCGCCGTTCTTCGATCAAGCGGCGGTGCTCCAATGCCCGTTGGATGACGGCTTCTAGAAACTCAAACTGAACCGGCTTTTCGAGGAAATCGTAAGCCTGCCTGCGCAGCGCCTCTAACACGACTTCCATGCTGGCGTGGGCGGTCAGCATGATCACCGGCAGTTCGGTGTGTTTTTCCTTGATCTCGGTCAGAAAATCCAGGCCGCTTTGTCCACCCAGCCGGATATCCAGCAGCACCAGATCGGGTTGGTGAGCGGGCAGCATGGCACGTGCCGTCTCCACGCCGTCAGCGGTGACTACGTCGTAGTCCAGATCGAGGCCCATTTTGATAGTTTCACGGATGTTCTTATCGTCATCTACGACCAGAACACGTGGGGGTTTGTGCATGGAACTTATCCCCTGACGAATTGTGCAATCCCTATTCACCCAGTGGGGGTAAAAAGTCACCCTTATCTGTTGGCATTATACACCAACCCGGTTTTAGGTACACATGGGAGTTTCTTCCTGATTGCGCTGATCCGCATTTATTTGGGAAGGACGGAGCGATTTGCGCCAAGATAATAGTGAGGGAATATCTGTATAGATAGCTTTCCTCGCTTCACAAGGCCAGATCATACTATAATGGAAGTAGTGAACGACCCTCATTCAAAGGTGAAAATAATATGGAAATCCTGGGTATCGATATCGGCGGAACGGGCATCAAAGGCGCACCGGTTGACATTGACACCGGGGAACTTCTGTACCCCCGTCACCGCATTCCTACACCGCAGCCGTCCGAACCGAAAAAGGTCGCAGCGGTAGTTGCTGAGATCGCCGAATATTTTGATTGGCAGGGGCCGATTGGCTGTGGCTATCCGGGTGTTATTCAGCGGGGCCACACCCTGACGGCGGCCAATGTCCATGATGGATGGATTGGGTTGAATGCTGCCGCCCTGCTCAGTGAGGCGACCGGCTGCCCGGTGCGGATGATCAACGATGCTGATGCCGCCGGTCTGGCCGAGATGTCGTTCGGTATCGGTCGGGGGGTTAATGGCCTGGTGCTGATCGTTACCATTGGTACCGGGCTGGGCACGGCCTTGTTCACCGATGGAGTCCTGGTGCCTAATACCGAACTGGGTCACATTGAACTTAAGGGTGTCGATGCTGAAACCCGGGCCTCCGATGCTGCCCGCAAACGCGATGAGCTGTCAACCAAGCAGTGGGCCAAGAAGCGCTTCGACCCCTACTTGAACGCACTTGAATTCTTACTGCATCCTGACCTGATCATCCTCGGTGGTGGGATCAGCAAGAAGGCCGATAAATTCCTGCCTTATCTGACGGTCAAAGCTGACGTGGTCACCGCGCAGTTTTTGAACAATGCCGGGATTGTCGGGGCAGCGCTGGCCGCCCGGCAGGTCAGCCAACCGGCCTGAGAGGTTTTCTGGTAAGTACTGTAGCCCTCACCCTAAATCCCACTCCGATCAGCAAGCTGATTCTGGAGAGGGACTTAAAAACCGACTTCTTTTTAGTGAGGTGAAAGCTCAATTGATGTTACTCTTTATCTTTCCAAAAAACCTTTGAGGGCAAAAGTGGAGATCATTGATCTACCGGATGAGCAGAGAGCCATCCAACAGGCGGCGGAAATATTGGTGTTGGCCTTCGCGGAACACTGGCCGGACGCCTGGAAAACTATCGAGGATGCGGTAGAAGAAGTGAAGGAAATGCTGGCACCTGACCGGCTGTGCCGGGCGGCCATCATCGATGATAGGGTGGTCGGCTGGATCGGCGGTATCCCGGAATATGGCTATAACGGGAATGTCTGGGAACTGCACCCCCTGGCCGTTCACCCTGATTTTCAGGGGCGGGGGATTGGCCGGGCGCTTATGGAGGATTTTGAGCGGTGTGTCGCTGAAAAGGGGGCCCTGTCGATTATGCTTGGGACGGATGATGAGGATCATATGACCTCCCTGTCAGGCGTTGATCTGTACGACAACCTGCCGGAGAAAATAGCGACGATCCAGAATTTCAAGCAGCATCCCTACAGCTTTTACCAACGGATGGGTTTTGTCATTATTGGCGTGATGCCTGATGCCAATGGGATCGGTAAGCCGGATATCATTATGGGGAAGCGTGTTAGGAAATGATGTGTAGTAGGGGCGACGCAAACCAAAGTCGCCCCTCTTTAAATCCTGTTGTTATTGACTTAGCAATTCCACCATGTGCCCACTGTTACCGGTTGCCTGCCGGAGCAGCCGCACCATGGCGATCACCGAATTGAGATCGGCGTTGTTGGTCAGCATCACCACCCCAACCTTGTGTTCCGGTTCAAAGAACATCAATGTGAATGAGCCGTAGTCGCCGCCGTCATGCCCGTGTTCTCCCTTGCCAGCAACCCAGAAAATCTCTTGTTCAGGTTTCCCAAGAAGAACCCGGTCGCTGAGGTCGGGTTTCCAAACCGTACCCTGCGGGGTCAGCATCAGATCGACCGTTTCGGCTTCCAGAATCCGAGTCCCATCCAGCTCACCATCATTCATGATAGCGGCTAAAAAGCGACCCAGGTCATTGGCCGAGGTGTACAGATGCCCGTCAGGGTAGGTGGGATAGCCGTAATAACCATATGCTTCGAGTTCCCCATCCTGATTGAGCTCGTAGGGCATGGCGATGATATTGTGGTCTTCGTAGTTGGACAGGAAGAAGTGGGAGTTGTCCATGCCCAGCGGCCCCAAGATATGATCTTCTACATACTCGCTGAACGGTTCCCCGCTGACGATCTCAACAATATAAGCTGCCAGTGATGCCGCGATGTTACTGTATTCGCGGCACTCACCGGGAAAGCACGCACTGAAATTTCCCTCAGCATAATAATTCTTCCCACCGGGGACATAATATCCCTCCAGGAATTCGGCCAGCCCAACCGGGGAATCGCCGGGGACGTAGCTCGGATCGTAGACCTGGTCGTAGTTATCGATCAGGCCGGAGGTATGCGTGGCGAGATCGCGCAGGGTGATCACCTCTCCCTCGACCAGCGGGTTATCGACCGTAAATGGCAGGTAGATGTTGATGTTCTCATCAAGATCAAGATTACCTGCTTCAACCTGCTGCATGATGGCTGTCGCGATAAATGTCTTCGTGATCGACGACAGCAGGTAGGGGGTGTCAGCTGTGGCCGGTCGGCCTTCCTCGATGTTGGCGTAGCCGTAGCCCTTGCTCCAGGCTACCCCATCGGCGGTGACCAATGCGACGCTCATCCCCGCCATGTCATAGTGATCGACCATTTCCGCAATGCAGGCGTCATAATCGTCGATGCTCTCGACCTGAATGCCGGGGCGGGTGCAGCGCGGTTCGAACAGCCCTTTCATGCTCACCCGCAGCCAGATCAGCCCTCCGATCAGGGCAATAACCAGCACAATACCAATGCCAACCAGTATCTTTTTTGCTTTCATTAGAAAAATATTCCATTCCTTGTCGTGACATTGAATACTTCCACTCCCCTGTACGTGAGGCGCCGGTTTAGGTTTCTCATCGTGATAAAACCGCAGTGATCCACGACATGCGCTATAATCTGGTAGCACAATCGTTCCTGAGAAAATTGAAAGAATCGCTATGTCAGATGATGAACGTCTAATCTCCGGCCAGAAACAGACCCAGGATAAAACTGGCGTCGATGCCGCCCTCCGCCCACGGGCACTCGATGACATTTACGGGCAGGATAACTTAGTCGAAAACCTGCGCATCCTGATCGAGGCGGCTAAATCGCGGGATGAAGCCCTCGACCATATTCTGTTCTACGGGCCGCCCGGCCTGGGGAAAACCTCATTGAGCCACGTGATGGCCTACGAGATGGGCGTTAATATCCGCGTGACGGCGGGACCGGTCATTGAGCGGGCCGGTGACCTGGCCGCGATCCTGACCAATCTCCGCAAAGGCGACATCCTGTTTATCGACGAGGTGCACCGGTTAGGGCGGGCAGTCGAGGAGGTGCTCTACCCGGCGATGGAGGACTATGCCCTCGATATCGTGATCGGCAAGGGGCCGAGCGCCAAGAAT
The DNA here is from genome assembly GCA_050288085.1 of Anaerolineae bacterium. Lineage (GTDB taxonomy): Bacteria > Chloroflexota > Anaerolineae > Aggregatilineales > UBA3940 > JBNKDD01. The sequence goes on along the minus strand of JBNKDD010000145.1, from coordinate 8,369 downwards.
ATACGGTTGAAACTGCCGCGCTTCACCGTGATCGGGGCGACCACCCGTTTAGCCTTGATGACCGCACCCTTACGCGCCCGGTTTGGGGCCGTCTACCGCCTCGATTTTTATGGCGAAGAAGCCCTGCGCCAAATCCTTCACCGGGCCGCCGGGATGCTGGATGTTCCGCTTGAGGAACCGGGCGCGGAGGAGATTGCCCGCCGGGCACGGGGTACGCCGCGTGTGGCGCTGCGACTGCTCCGCCGGGTGCGCGACTTTGCCCAGGTGCGGGCCGATGGCGTGATCACCAATGCGGTGGCGCAGGCTGCATTGGCCTTGATGGAGATCGATGCGCTGGGGTTGGATGATATTGACCGCCGTGTCCTGCTTGCAATCATTGACAATTTTGGCGGTGGGCCGGTCGGCCTGGAGACAATCGCCGCTTCGATCAGCGAGGAAGCCGATACTATCATGGATGTGGTTGAGCCGTATTTGCTCCAGCTTGGCTTTCTGGAACGGACACCGCGTGGGCGGCAGGCGACCGCACGGGCCTATGAGCATCTGGGAATCTCAGACGACCGGGGCAATCAGTTGAGCATGTTCTGATACGGTCTGTTCAAGAGACATTCAAAAATTGATTTTGCGTTTTGTAGGGACACGGCATGCCGTGTCCCTACGAGGTTATTTTGTCAGATCAGCGGAACAACCCCAGCGGCGTGATGGTCGGCGTCGGCGATGGGCCAGCGGTCGGAATGGCGGTCGCGTAGGCCGGGGTTCCGGTGCTGCCCGTATTGGTCAGGCTGAGGCCGGGTGTGGTGGTCTGACCGGGTTGAGGCGTCCCGGTTAGTGGATTGGCGGTCTGAGGTGTGCCACCCTGGGGATTCAACCGGCATAATTCGGCGACCTGATCGTACTGTCCCTGGACAAGGTCGTCTTCCAGGATGGTAAGCGCTATCTCGTATTGGCTGGCGGCTCCGCAAAATGATCCCTGCGAATTAAGTTCTGCGCCATAGTTGATCCGGGCTTCTCGCAGCCTGGAGGCAAGCTGCCCTTCTCGATAATTCGGCGCGAGGTCGTAGATGATCTGGTAATTCTCGATCACGATCACCCAGTTCAGATCCCAGTAGGTCTGGCCTGCTACATAGAGCGATGCGAGGTATTGTTCGCCTTCAGTCTGATCGTCCAGTGGCTGGATATCACCGGCCCGCTCTAACAGGAAGATTCCCTCTTCGAGCCGGTCGCCCCGGATATAACTTACCCCCAGCGATTTGAGCGAGGCAAACATCATTTCCTTCACTTCAACCTCGCGGTAGCGTGGGTCTAATCGCTGCAATTCTTCAAAGCGGGTGATCGCATTCTGCCATTCCTGGTTATCGTAAAAGCCCTGAGCCTCGACAAACAGTTCTTCGGGATCGTCGGTTTCGCTGGGAGGGAGGGTAGGAACGATCTGTCCCTCGTTCATCAGCCGTTCGGCTTCGGCCAATTGGGCGGCTGCTTCGGTGTGATCGGGAACCCGCTCCAGAATCCAGCGGAAACGCTGGGCGGCGAGTTGATAGCGGCCCTGGTTGAAATCATCGATACCCAGAGCCAACTGAATGTCGATGTCTACCATCGTTGTTTCGGTGGCGCGGACATCACGCTCCTTCTCACCGGCAATTACCCCGCCCGTTGCCGAGACGGCGATTGCGGTCAGGAGGACGCAAATCCCCATACCGATCAGAGCAGTAGATGAAAAGAGCCGCGCGATAAGCGGCGATCTTGCTTTCTTAGGTTGATCTATCCCAGCGTTTGAAAACTGTGTCATGTATTACGATACCAAAACCACTCAATGGAAACAGATAGCTGCTTCTTATGCAATTGGGCAATAAAGCAGATCAGGAATGCGCCGCGCATTATAGCGACTGCCCGGAATCTTGTCGAGCAGGTAGAACCTATTCATATGCAAACAGGTGGGCAGCAGTATGAATCGGTGCGGGCTGATTACTCTGTCTCCGAGTTGGCAGGAACCGGTGCAGACACCGGGATGTCGTCTTCGTCACCACCGCCAAATTTGCTGCGGTACATTTTCTGGAGTAGTTCAAATGCCTCCAGAATATCCTTTCTTTCGAGCACAAACAGAATGCCGCAATATACCGCGACACCAACCAAGACGGCGGTGATCAGCACCACCACATCCGGCAGCCCTGATACGAATGTGCGCCAGGTGTTTACGACCCAATACATCACCCCGGCACTGAGAAACGACGGTATAAAAAGGCGGAAGAAGATCAGCGGGTTGAACTTGAGATAATAGCTCACCACGAGCAGCCGGATGACAGCAGCAATTGAAGAGGCGATCAGGTTTGCCCGCGAAGCGGTAACGGCCAGCGGGTTTTGCTGGGTCATAAACCAGATCATCGGGAAGGTATAGAGGGCCTCCGTAACCAGCAAGCCGGTGTTTATACCGGGCTTTCCGATGGCTTTGATCGCATCCCCGGCGGCCCAGGGGATGGTCAGCGCGAGGCCGAGGAAGGAGAGTACTTTTAACAAGGGGATTGCCGGTTCCCATTGATCGCCGAAAAAGACCAGGATCAATTCCGGTGCAACGGCGGCCATCCCGGCAGCGGCCCCCGCCGTGACGAAAGCGGTGTACTTGGTAGTTTTCAAATAGGCATCGGTGAGCTTTTTCCGGTCGTCATTTAGCTTGGTGTAGATCGGGAACAGCACTTCGGTCAGGATCAGGCTGAAGTTGGCGATCACCATCTCCGGGACTTTTGATGCAATGGTGAAGTAACCCAGTTGGATCGCGCCCAGTAGCACCCCGATGATCGACTGGTCGGCGTATTCCATCGCTGTACCCAGCAGGCCGAACAATAACAGGTGGTAGCCATAACCCCACAGACTGCGGACTTTAGCCCAGTTCAGCCGGAAGTGTGGACGCCAGGGGAGGGTGGCCCATAGCACGGCGGTGCGGGCAGCGGCTCCGGCAATATGCCCGATAGCGAAGCTCCACACCCCCATGCCCAGGTAGGCTAGTGCGATGGCAACCACAAAGGTGACGATTGAAGAGGCCAGGTCCGGCATAAACCGCCGCCGGAATTTGAGGTCCTTTTGCAGCAGGGCGTCGTGAGTCTGGCTCAGGCTGACGAGGATGAAATTGAGGGACAGCACCCTGATTAGATCAACGATGCGCGGGTCATCGATCAGCTTGACTGCCAGCGGCGCTAAAAGGAGAGCCAGGATGAATTGAAAGGTCCCAATCGCGATGTTGCTCCAGAAAGCGGCATCGGCGGCATCTTCCGGGTCATCGGTGTTATAGATCAGGGCCTCACGAATTCCAAAGCCGCGTACAATCTCGAGGTAGGTAACGATCAGAATAGCGAAGCTAAACAGCCCGAAATCTTCAGGGATTAAGATACGAGCTAAGATGGCGGTTCTAAATAATGAGAATAAACGCCTACCAATATAACCGGCGTAGACCCAGAACATTCCTTTGACAGTGCGTTCCGCAAGACTCAAAATAGCCTTCCAATAGCCATCTGGCCGATGATTCCAAAATAAATTATGTACATCCCGATTCCTGATTATATAGAATTTCGCCGCTTTGTCGATTGGCTATCGGCGTTGAGGAGATTTCGGGGCTGCTTCCGAGAATGAACTTCGCGGAAGCAGCCCCGATGGTTGTTGTAAATGGAGCCGCGAAGTTCATTTTGCGGCTGTTCGGAGGGCCGGTCACTGACCAGGATGGCCGGGTTATCCGGGTGGTTCGAATGCTGCCGGGGTGGCGATACAGCGTCCCAGCGTTTGTTTGAATTGTTCGCGGGGGATATTGCGTGCCCCGAATTGATACCAGAACGGTGAGAGGAGCTGGCAATCGATGTGCGTATATCCTCCGTCTATGAGTCGTTGAGCCAGGTGGACAAGGGCAACTTTGCTGGCCTGGTCTACCCGGTAGAACATGCTCTCGCCGATAAACAGACTGCCGATTGACGTACCGTAAGCCCCGCCGACCAGTTCGCCATCCTGCCAGGCTTCGACGCTGTGAGACAGGCCCAGTTGGTGAAGCTCAACGAAGGTATCGATGATGGCCGGTGTAATCCAGGTGACTTCACGTTCGGCGCAGGCAGTGACCACCCCCCGGAAGTCCTTGTCATAAGTAATCTCAAAAGGATTCTTTTTGATGAATCTCTTCAGCCGCCGGGAGGTGTGGAATTGATCAAGCGGGATGACGGCTCGTTGGGGCGGGTCATCCCAGCCGATTTTGCCGCGCCGCCTACCCATCGGGTACATGCCTGCATAATAGCCCAGGATCACGCGTTCGATATTAAATTCGAATTGTTGGTTTAAAAAGGCAATTGCTTCACTGGGCTCACCGGGTAAAATGGCGGCAGGGAGTGCCATCGCCCTCAAGGATGTTTTCCGAAAGGCGTTGGCCCGGTCGATGAGCCATCGTTTGAACCGCCCCGCTGTTTTGCGGAGGTGGTGCAGTTGTTCTGTTAAATTGAATGATGGTTGGTTAACTACTGATTCTCCCAATGTCCTCACCCTTTCCTTACCTCTCTTCTAATCAAGGAAAAACCGCAGGCAACAGTCCGGCCCAGAGGAGAATTTGATGTTGTAAATTCTGTCCGGCTCTGACCCTTGGCAAGCCAGAGTTGGCAGTTGGGCCAGACAATAGATTTAGAGCCTATCCATAAATCACCGTAGGGGCGGATCGGGAAGCGCCCCCTACAACCGGCATTTTTTAATTTACGGATAGATACTTAAATCAAATGACCCAACTTAGAGTTTCTCACTCTAATAAGTCTAACGAATTTCTTTATTATTCGCTATAAGGAATCAGCAACTGGGGAGAATCAAACCACCCGCCCTGTTCAGAGCGGGTGGCGGGTAGAAGAGTGGCTGTTATTCAAATGCTGCCGGGGTAACGATGCAGCGTCCCAGAATTTGCTTGAATTGTTCGCAGGGGATGCTGCGTGCTCCGAATTGGTGCCAGAAGGATGAGTGGCATTGGCAGCCAATATGAGTATATCCCCCGGCAATAAGCTGTTGTATCAGGTGGACAAGGGCGACTTTACCGGCCTGATCTACCCGGCTGAACATACTCTCGCCGATAAACAAACTGCCGATTGATGTACCGTAAGCCCCACCGGCCAGTTCACCGTCCTGCCAGGCTTCGACGCTGTGAACCAGGCCCAGCCGGTGCAGTTCGATGAAGATATCGATAAGGGGCGGGGTAAGCCAGTTCGCTCCTTCTTCGGCGCAGGCTGTGATCACCCCCTGGACATCTTTATCGAAGGTGATCTCAAAGGGACTTGTCTCCAGGTCACCTTCCAATTGTTGAGGAACCTGGAATTGGTCGAGCGGGATGACGGCCCGGTCGGGAGGGTTCTCCCACCGGATTTTGCCCTGCCGGGTGCCAACCGGGTACATGCCCGCATAGTAGTTAAGAATCACGCGCTCGACATTGAATTCAAGGCTTTGATTTAAAAAGGCGACGGCTTCATCTGACCCACCGGGGAAAATAGCGGCGGGAAGCGCCAATGTCCGCAGGACTACCTTTCGAGAGGCTTCGGCCCATTGCTTAAATTGTTTGCGGAGGGGTTGGGGTTGACTCTCTAGACTGGGCGATGATTGGTTAGCTGTTGATTCTTCCAATGTTATAACTCTTTCTTTTACCACAAAATAGACTGCAAGCGTTAGATTTGGATATCAACAAATTGCAGATTGTGAACCCGGCCAGGTTGATCACCTTATAGCTGTTGATTAGCCATGATGTAAGGTATGAAATTGAATGAGTTAAGGTGTGTAGTGCGTTGTCTGGTTTTCGACCGCTGCTTGCTCTCGGCGTTGGTTGCTATCTGAGTTCTACTTCCAAACCTGGGGAAAAGTGTACCGGCTTTCCTGAATATGTGCGAATTGTAACAATCAGATGGATTTTCAGGGGAGAATCAAAACCACCCGCCCTATTCAGGGCGGGTGGCGGTAGTCGCATAGCATCGCGCAATGTAATGTAATGGTTCTATCCCTTATGACCATTGGAGGAGGCTGCCGGGTCAAATGCTGCCGGGGTAACGATGCAGCGCCCTAATATCTGCTTGAATTCGTCGCGGGGTATATCACGTGCCCCGAACCGGAGCCAGAGCGTTGAGAGGGACTGGCAGTCAACATGGGTAAAGCCCCCTTCTTTGAGCCGCTCGGCCAGGTGAACGAAGGCCACCTTGCTGGCGTGGTCGGCCCGGAAGAACATACTCTCAACCCCAAACAGGCTGCCCATTGTCATGCCATATGCCCCACCGACCAGTTCGCCATCCTGCCAGGCTTCGACGCTGTGCGCCAATCCCAGTTGGTGAAGCTCAACAAAGACTTCAATAATATCAGGTGTGATCCAGGTGACTTCTCGTTCAGAGCAAGCGGTGATCACCCCTCGGAAATCCTTATCGAAAGTAACGTCAAACCAGTTTTTATTGACGTATCCCTTTACCCGCCGGGGAACATGGAAATCTTCCATCTTCATGACGGCCCGCTTTGGGGGATCATCCCACACGATCCTGCCCCGCCGGTTGCCCATTGGGTACATCCCTGCATGATAACCGAGGACGGCGCGCTCGGTATTAAAGTCAAACCGCTGATTCAGGAAGGCAATCGCCTCACCGGGACCGCCGGGTAAAATGGTGGCGGGAAGCGCCAATGATCTCAAAAACGCCTTCCGAAGCTCATAAAGCCGATCTCGGAGCCAGCGTTTGGTGTTTCCCGCTATTTTGCGAAGCGGACGCAGCCGTTCCGCTAAACTGGGTGATTCCTGTTTATCGTTTTGATCCCCCACTATCTTGATCCTTTCTTTGATGAATGATTTCAGCGAACGTATTCACAGGCTCTCTGCTGCCTTATAAGCATATTGTATCGTTGTCATAACATGGTTACTATTCCTGGATTGTCGTAATGAGCAGCCGCATCAGGAATCGCTCGATCCGAATGCGGAAGTGGTTGGCCCGCTCCGGTATTAACTCCAGGTCGGCCATGAAGGTTTCGCCGGGTCTTCCGTCCGGTTTTGTGGGTAAGATCACCTTGATGCGCGGTTTGACCTTCTCATCGAACATGAAGACCGTCATGCCAAATTCCCCCGCCTGGTTGGCGATGGCCCGGTTGCTGATCGCCTGCCAGCCCCACCCGGCATTCTCCCCGAAGTAATGTTCACGCACGATCTGCAATTCGGCTTTGTTAATGGGGCTGCCATCGTCTTCGAGCATCACCCCTTGAATGGTGGTCGCGTCCGGGGCAAGTTTGCGGAGCAGCCGGGGCGCATTGGGATGAGATGTTCCGGCTAAGGCCCGCACCACCCAGCTTTTCGGAGCCTGACCGGCCAACCCGGCCAGCGTTTCGACTGCCGCCGTTGTCCCGACCTGGGCCAATGCATCGAGCGCGGCCCGCTGGACGCCGGGGGCATCATCGCGCCCCAGGATAGCCAGGATCGAATCGGCTTCGGGGTGGCCGCAGCGTAAGATAATGTCGATCAGCAGCAGCCGGGCGCGGGCATCCTCGTGCTCGACCATGTGGCGCAGTGCTTCGACGGTCGCTGCCCCGGCGCTTTCCATCGCGGTCAGGATCAGGGGGGTGTTCCGGTAGGCCGGGGGAGGGGGTGGATCGGTTACAAACCAGAACAGCGTCTCGACTGACTGCCGCGTCCCGATCTCGGCCAGCATCCGCCCGGCGTTGGAGGCCAGACGGCTGTCCGGGCTGGTCAGGTGCTTTTTGTAATAAGTAATTGCCCGGTCGTCTCCCAACTGTTCGAGTGCCCGTGCCAGGGCGATGATCACCTGCCGGTTCTCGCCGCTTTCTACTTCTTTGCGGAAGTGCCGGTACAGCGGTCCGGCAGCGCCGTGCTGACCGCTGGCTCCCAGCTTTTTAGCAGCCTCGATCCGCACCTGTGGGCTGCGGTGATTCAGCCCCCTGACCACCTGCTGGACCGTGTGCAGCCCGCTGACAAATAAGCCGCTCTCGGCCAGCTCTTTGGCGAATTTGGCCGGAGGGGTTGAGCCAGATCGGACGGCGGCTTCGAGTATCTTTTTTCGCTTCCCAGAAGGCCATGATGCATATTGTTCGCTGTCCAGCACCACCGTCAGGGCGCGGCTGACATCCATGTTCAGGTCTTCGAGGGCCTGCCAATCGTTGCGCATCAATACGTCACGCAGCCGGAGCGCCGCCACTGCCGCCGAATCAGGCAATGTGGATAAGGTCCCGGCTGCCTCCCCGGACATCTGCCGCCCGGTGCTGAACATCAGGCCGGTCAGGGCGAGCAGCATGACAATGGCGGACAGCAGGATGATCCACAGCCGACGGCTGATCGGCAGGTTACGCAAACTGTTCATGGCAACTCCAAATACTTGTTATCTGAGCGCAGTCGGTACAGT
>JBNKDD010000144.1:0-14085 GCA_050288085.1 Anaerolineae bacterium | reverse complement strand
GGATCTCGCCATGCTGGTTGACGCTTCCCGTGACAGCGATCCCCTGGTCGATAGGAGTTTTGGACAAAGAGCTCATCAGACCGTAGACCTCCGTGGAGGAGGCCGAGTCGCCGTCAACTCCCGCGTAGGATTGCTCGAAGGTGATGCTGGCCGATAACGTCAGTTGGTGATCCAGTGCATATTTCCCACCCAGGTAGCCTAGTAAGGTCAGCACGCCCTTATCATGGATCGGACCGGACATCTCAACCTCACGCTCGATATTGACTACCCCTTCTTTGCCCGTAAACACACGGGCGGTGATCCGGTTAGGCTGCCCGAAGGCATAGTCACCCAGCCCAACAATCGACAGGCCGTTCACCTGCCCGACCACTTCACCTTCTGTGTCGATAAAGATCGTGCCTTTTTCGATGCTCTCCAGGGTGCGTTCTTCATACAGGTTTGACCGGTAGCGCCGCTCGTTAACGGCTTCTGCAACGTGGGTCGCCTCGACGATCTGTTTATCATCCGTCCGTGCCCAATAACAGGCTTCGTAAATCACGTCGGATAGGTGCCCAAACAGGGTGGTTAGCTTGGTCTGATTACCTGCCTGCCGCGAACCATACTCGACGATCTGCCCGACCGCTTCCCGGTTGAAGTGTGGTAGACCGGCCTCCTCACACCGGGCAGCAATGAATGCCGCGTAGTCGGCTTCAGCCTCGTGGGTACGTTCCATTGTGCTGGCGAACTCGGCCTTGACCTTGAACAGATCGGAGAAGTTATCTTCTTCACTGTACAGCAGGTAATACAACATCGGGCTGCCCAGCAGGATCACCTTGAGCTTGAGCGGAATCGGTTCCGGGTCGATGGTCTGAGGGGTGAGCACTCCCATTCCGGTGCGCAACATCGATTCTTCGATGCGGATTTCTTCGCTGAGCAGCGCACGCTTCAATCCGTCCCATGCGCCGGGTTGGGTCAGCATATCCCGGACGCGCAGTACCAGGTAACCACCGTTGGCACGATGAAGCGCCCCTGGTTTGATCATGGTGAAATCGGTGCTCAAAGCACCCATCCTGACCTCGCCCTCCACCCGGCCTACCAGATTGGCGTAGGAAGGGAAGTCTTCGAGGATAATGGGTGCGCCTTCTGTCTTACCATGATCGACGATCAGGTTTACGGAGTAACGCCGAAAATGCTCGGAGTTTGCAGCCATCCGATGGGATGTGCTGTTCCCGCCGCTTTCTTCTTGAGGTTTAAAATCATCCAGGTGATGCAGTACATCGTCACGTACCTGGCCCAGATAGAGCAGCATCTCGTCATGATCAGTATAGGCTTCCTTTAGATCGGCGATATGCTGGTCAACCACAAAGGCTGCTGCTTCCTGTTCGAGGGTGTTATGAGCTTCGCGCAGTTCCCGGTCGATGTTGCGGACGGTGCGCAGCGCATCGGCCAGCATCTCTTCGAGCACCTGGCTGCGTTTTTCCAGTTCTTCGCGGGTTTCTTTGTCGATCTGCTCAAGCTGTTCCGGTGGCATGGGCTGGCCGTTTTCCCCCAATGGAGCCAGCACCAGTCCGCTCGGCGTCCGCACAATTGTGAAGCCTTTCTCCCGCGCTTCGATCTGGGTTTGCTGGAAGATCGCGCTTCGTTTTTGCCCGTATTCCTGGTTAAGCCGGTCGGCGGCAGTGGTATATTCTTCTGCTTCTAGAGCTTCTGGGATTTCGCGGCGGAGCACTTCGATCAGGTTGTCCATGTGCTCGCATAGATCGCGTCCTTTTCCTGATGGCAGCTCGATAGCTCGCGGCTGGTGGCTGACTTCGAAGTTATGGACGTACACCCAGTCGAGGGGGACAGGCCCATCCTGCGCGAATTTCTCCAGAAACTTGGTAATGGCCGTCGTCCGCCCGGTTCCAGAGGGGCCGAGCGCATAGATGTTAAAGCCAGGGTTGTCGATCCCGATCCCAAACTCAATCGCCCGAATGCCGCGCGGCTGCCCGATAATACTCCGCAGTCCTTCTAATTCGGAGGTGGTTTCAAATTCAAAATGGTCGAGACTGCATACCCGCCGCAGTTGTTCCGGTGCGAGTTCAAGAGGGTGTCTGGTCATGATCTGGACTCCAGGTCTGGCAAATAGATCAATGATATGGTTAGATTATAGCATTGATGCTGGCAATAGATTGGATGATATCCGAAAACATGAAGAACGGATTGCGCCCTATCGCTGCTGTTTTGTTGATGCTTATCCTCACTGCCTCCATACCGGTGGAGTCCAGTTCTGTCGCGTTCTGGTATGGGCACCTGACCTGGCAGGGTAGGGGGGAGTATCTCGCTGAACTGGATTTACTGGTAGGATTCGGTGGCGAGGGCATGACCTGCCTGGACCCGTCATCAGGTGAGGATCGAGCCTGTACCGGCGTGAATGGTCTGCCCGGTGTCAGCGATACGATCCGGGGGCCGGACGGCTTTTTTATCGATTTTGGGGATGACAGCCAATCCGACCAGCTTCTATTTAAGGTATTGGAGGTCTACCCTGATCAGGGCTGGGTATTGACCCGCGCCTTTGACTCATCCTCTGTTGATGGTCTGATCACTCATCTCTATCCATCGTCGGGGCCGTTCACCGTTTCAACCGAGATCTGCTGCCGGATCGATTCGCCTTATGCTGCCAGAGTGTGGACGGTCATTAACTTCGACCTGAACAACAGCGGGGCGGTCAGTGTTTTACCACCCATCGTAGATTGTGCTCCGGGGCAGATCTGCGATTTCACCGTTACCTCAGTCGACCCGGATGCGCTCGACCCGGAAAGACCAAACGTGCAGGTGCGTTTCTCTCGTCCTTCTCAGACCGGTGACCGCAGTTTCGCACAGCCGGAAGATGCGGCTGTAAGCGGCAATAAGTATGTCTGGTATGCTGATATCGCCAACGGCGTGGAGCTTCATTCAACACAGGTGTTTCTGGAGGAGCGCAATTCCAACGGGGTGATCGTCGGGACTACCTCGCTCGATTTTGTCATCCGAATCCGGGAGCCACGCACGGTTTCTGACGACGATCAGATCGCCATACCGGTTCGATGGTGTGTATTGGACGACAGCCCAACGGTTGATGATCCGCTCCGGGTGGGGCAAATGACCTTGTCTGGGGTATTCCGGGAGCGGCTGGCGAAGGTCAACGCGATTTTTATCCCCCAGGCCAATCTGGGCTTTTTCTCCGCCGGGCGACCGATCATTATTGAGAACGGTTCGGGGCACGCCGATGTACCCGATCCGGTTACCCAGGGGGTCGTGATCCATCGCCTGGTGAACGACTGCCGGATGGCCTGGCAGCGTGCCGATCCCACTGTGACCGGGATACTGACGGTGCAGATCAACCGGTTTGATGGGGCGGATGAACTGCTTACCGATGATGTGGTTGGGCATGCGGGTGTACCTCCGGCCTGGGGATCGGAATTATCGGGCGATGTTGGGCGGCAGTCACTTTATGCTTTTTCAACCATTATCGACGGGGCTTATCTGGTTAGCGATCCAGACTACTCCCTATCTCGCCCCTTGCCTAACCCCGACCTGATCGATAAGTGGTTGGCTCATGAATTCGGGCATACGCTGTCACTACCGGATATGCCATTCGATGGCAGCAATCTGATGGACAACATCAATCGTAATGCGCTCGTGTTGATGCCCGATCAGGTCAGAGCGATCCGAGGGCAGGCTGTTCTCTATATCCCCGATGTGGTGATCAATCCTGAGCCGGGTCTGCTTCAACTCCCCACAGAATGATCGTGCCGTCCTGTGAGGCTGAAGCGAGGCGATTTCCATCCGGTGACCAATCCAGCCCGGTGATCAGATCGGTGTGGCCGCGTAAGGTTTGATTCAGGTCGCCGGTTTCCATATCCCACACCATCAGGTTGTGATCCCCTGAGCCGGAAGCCAACTGTGTTCCGTCCGGTGACCATTTAACGCTGCCCACCCACGATGTATGACCAACCAGCGTGAACAGGAGTGCACCGCTTTCTGCATCCCGGATTTGAACGGTGTGATCGTCCAACCCGGCGGCTAACCGGTCCCCCGCAGGGGAGTAGTCCAGGCTTAACACGGCGCTGCCGGTGTCGATCTGCCGGATCGGTTCCCCGGTATCTGGATTCCAGATGATGATCGTATTATCGTCCGAACCGGTAGCGAGGCTTAACCCATCAGGTGACCAGGCTGCATCAAACACCCAGCCGTCGTGCCCCACCAGCGTATTGATGGTCTCCCCTGAACGGGCATCCCATATGATAGGGTTGCCATCCCGCGAAGTCGTCGCGATCAGGCTGCCGTCAGGTGAATAGGCCACATTGAGCATTCTATCCGTATGGCCGCTCAGATCGAGAAGTTTGTCCCCGGCTGCGATGATCAGGTGTTGATCCCAGCCCACCGATCCGAGCTGTGCTCCGTCAGGTGACCAGTCAATCCCGGTGACTTTTCCATTATGGGCTGCCTGGGTATGGAGCACTTCACCGGTTGAGGAATCCCACAGGGTGATGCTCCCGTCATCCGACGCCGAAGCCAGCCTTTCCCCATCCGGTGACCAGGCCACCCTGTTGATCGGAGCCGTGTAACCACCGATCCGGTATACCTCATCGCCGCTCGCCGCACTCCAACCAATCACGCTCTGATCGGCTGTCGATGAGCTGATCACCAGCTTCCCATCCGCCGACCAGCCGATGCTGGTTACCGGGCCGTTGTGCCCTTGAATGGTGTGGATCGCTTTCCGCTTATCCACATCCCAGATAATGATCGTGCCGACAATATCGCCGGAGGCCAGGTACACCCCATCGGGTGACCAGGCTGCCCGCAGCGCGGGATGATCATGTTCTTCGAGGATACGGAAACCGCCGCCCCTGATCGGATTACGGACAATAACCCGGCCATCGTCAGAGACCGACGCCAGGCGCATCCCATCCGGTGACCAGCTTACATCGTTAACCCGTCCCTCATGTTCGGTCAGATCGTTAAGGCGGATGCCGCTCTCAGCTTTCCAGAGGATGGCGATGCTTTCAGTTGACCCGGATGCGATGATCGTTCCATCCGGTGACCAGTCTGCCCCCAATGCCCAGTCAGTCTGTCCCGTGATAACCCGGATCGGTTCGCCGCTGCCTACCACCCACAGGTTGATCTTGCCATTGGCTAATGCGGCCAGGCTGCTCCCATCCGGGCTAAAGGCCAGATCGTAGACCGCACCGGGGTTATTTTCGATCACGGTCGTTTGTTGGCCGGTGCGGGAATTCCACAAGATCACCTGGCCGTTGGTTAACCCGGCAGCAATGACAGTGTTATCTGGATTGAAGGCGACACTCTTAACCGGTGAGATGGTCAGCACTTCCCAGACCGGCTCAAAGTTGTATTGCCAATACAGGGTCAAACCAATCCGGCTGCCCACCGCGATAAATATGCCATCAGGTGAGGGCGCTATCGCTTCTAGCTGACCCTGTCCCAGCCGAGCCTCCGGTTGGAGGTTGGGGAGATCACCGCTTTCTTCTTCTACTACTTGCATGATCTCCGGGATCACCGGTTGGGTTGAAAGGGTTGGCGGTGGCGTGATCTTCTGTTCTACCACGAAAAAGTCCGGTTCTTGCGGTTCCTTGCAGCCCGCAAAAATGAGGCAAACCAGACCTGTCATGACAATTGTTATAGGGAAATGAGGACTTTTAATCAAAATGTATGACCTGTAAGACTAGGCTCTATCTTTTTTCTGGCTATAATAGGGTTGGCACACATAGTACTGTGATACTGATTCATGTGCAAAAGGAGAATGCATGCATATACTTGCCGGTGACATCGGTGGTACAAAAGTTGACCTGGCTGTTTATTCATCGGACTCTGGTCCACGCCAGCCAATCGCTGAGGCCAGGTTTCCGTCTGCCGATTATCCCAGTCTTGAGTCAATAGTTTCCGAGTTCTTGACGCAAAAAGAATTGCAGGTTGATCGGGCCAGGTTTGGAATTGCCGGGCCGGTGATTGGTGGCCGGGTCAAGGTTACCAATATTCCCTGGGTGGTCGATGAGCAGGTGATGCAGGACACTTTGCATATCCCTAAAGTCACCCTCTCGAATGACCTGGAAGTCCAGGCTTTAGCGATCCCTCACCTGGAACCGGAGGATATCTATCCCCTTCAGGCAGGGAAAGCTGACCCCAAGGGGCCTATTGCGATTGTTGCGCCGGGAACCGGGCTGGGAGAGGGATTTTTAGTCCCGGTCAATGGGGAGTATATTACATTCCCGTCAGAGGGCGGCCATACCGATTTTGGTCCGGCTACCGTCCAACAGATCGAATTGCTGCGTTATTTGCATGAGCGATTGGGGCACGTCAGCTATGAGCGCGTCTGTTCCGGGATCGGTATTCCGAATATCTACGCTTTTTTGAAAGATACCGGTTATGCTGAAGAACCGGATTGGCTGGCAGCAGAGTTAGCTGAGGCAGAAGACCATACCAGGGTGATCTCCGAGACTGCATTAAGTTCGGAGCGGACTTGCGAATTATGCCAGGCGACCATAAATTTATTTGTCGAGATTCTGGGCGCTGAGGCAGGGAACTTTACCCTGAAATTAATGGCTACCGGTGGCGTTTATCTGGGTGGGGGCATCCCACGACATATTTTACCGGCCCTGAAAACCGACGCATTTTTGAAGGCGTTCCGGCACAAAGGCCGTTTTATTGATATATTGTCTAACGTGCCCGTAAATGTTGTTCTGAATCCGAAGGCGGCATTGTTAGGCGCAGCCTGCCACGAGTTCGGGTTGTGATCTGGCCTGGCGGCCCAAATCGTAACTGATGGATTTGAGTGGTGCGAACCTTGATGCTATACAACTCTCTACTCTCACCGCGAAAGATGTAAGGCCATGAGTGACCTAGTGACATTTCCTTCCTCCTCGATAATTAATCGCCGCTATCAACTCCTTGACCAGATTGGTATTGGTGGGATGGGAGTAGTTTATCAGTCCCTGGATCGGTTAACCGGTCAGGATGTTGCCTTGAAGCGTATCACCAAGGAGCCGTTGGATAACCGGGATGCGTCGGGATCGTGGATTACATCCTTGAATTCAAGCTCCGATGTAAGGCTTGTACTGGCAAACGAGTTTCAGATGCTAGCCACTCTGCATCACCCGAAGGTGATCAACGTGATGGACTACGGCTTTGACGAAATGAGTCAGCCGTACTTCACCATGACCCTGCTCGAAAATGCACAGACGCTTGTCGATGCCGGGTCTGGTCAGGATCTGGCTGTCCAGATTGACCTGTTGATTCAGACCCTCCAGGCTTTACAGTACATCCACCGGCGTGGTATTTTGCACCGCGATTTGAAACCGGGGAATGTCCTGGTGACCGGTGGCGAAGTGAAGGTCCTGGATTTCGGACTGGCGTTTATGGGGCATGTCCCCGCCGATATTGATGGCGCGATGGCAGGTACTCTGGCGTATATGTCCCCGGAGATGGTGCGTGGACACGAGGTCACACCGCTTTCGGATCTATTCTCGTTTGGCGTGATGGCCTTCGAGATGATCGCCGGGGTGCATCCATTTGAAGCCAGCAGCGTGCCGAGTATGATGGTTAATATCCTTCATGTGACCGCTGATTATTCCCGGCTGTCCGATCGTCCCAACATTGTTCCGGTGTTAGGACGGTTGATGGCCCGTAATCCAGAGGATCGCTATGGCACTGCCGGTGAGGTGATCGGTGCATTATGTGAAGCAACCGGTTATCCAATGCCGGAAGAGTCGATTACCATCCGGGAAAGCTTCCTCCAGTCGGCCCGTTTTGTTGGCCGCGATCAGGAGCGTGATCAACTCTCGGTTGTGCTGAAGCAGGCCCTACAGGGGCAGGGGGGAGCCTGGCTGGTTAGCGGTGAAAGTGGGGTTGGCAAAACTCGGCTGCTTGACGAGGTTCGAACCCTGGCAATGGTCAGGGGGGCTTTGGTTGCTCGTGGGCACAGCGTCCCGGCAGGTGGTAGTCCCTATGAACTCTGGCGTGATGTATTCCCTTTGCTGGTCCTTCAGACAGAATTAAGCGATCTGGAAGCCGGGGTCTTGAAAACCTTGATCCCCAACATCAATGATCTGGTTGGTCGCATGGTGCCTGAACCCCCGGCCCTGGAGCCTGAGTCAACGCGAGACCGGTTGTTAACCGTGATCGAGGACGTGATCAGCCGCCAGCAGCAGCCGATCGTCATCATCCTGGAAGACTTGCAATGGATGGGTGACGACAGCCTGGCGATTTTGAAGCGGCTGCTTAACCGGGTCAAGACACAGTCTGTATTGCTATTGGGCAGTTTCCGGGATGATGAGCGTCCAGATCTATCCGCTGAACTCCCCGGTATGGAACTGATCCAACTGGGGCGGCTCAGTGATGCGGAAGTCAAGCAGCTCAGTAAGGCAATGCTTGGCTCGGCAGGTGAGAACCCGGAAATCCTGTCTCTGTTACAACATGAAACCGAAGGGAACACCTTCTTTATCGTTGAGGTGATGCGCACGCTGGCCGAGGAGGTTGGGCAGTTAGACTTGATCGGTCGGGCAGAACTACCCACCCAGGTGTTTGCGGTCGGGATGGCGGAGATCGTCAAGCAGCGCTTGTCGCGTGTTCCGTCAGAAGCCGTTCCCCTGTTACAGATTGCGGCGGTTGCAGGTCGCCAGATTGATCCGGTAGTGCTGCAACTAATCAAGCCGGGGATTGACCTGGATGCCTGGACGACCCGTTGTGCAAACGCGGCCATTCTTAATGTCCAGGATGGTGTGTGGGTGTTCTCTCACAATAAGCTTCGAGAGGGTGTGCTCACCGAGCTTGAGCCGGAGCGGAAACGGGTGCTTCACCGGCTGGTAGCGGAGGCTATCGAAGCGGCTTATCCTGACGCTATCGATAAAGCCGCTAACCTGGCTTATCACTGGCAGGTGGCCGGTAACAAAGAAGCTGAACTCCACTATGCATCCCTGGCCGGACGGCAGGCATTAACGAATGGTGTCTACAAGGAAGCCGTCAGGTGGCTGACACGGGCAAAGGAACTGCTGGCTGCTGTATCCACCCCGGCAGATCCCCAATCATTAGAGGAGGCTATATTAGAGCGTCAGTTGGGAGATGCTTTGATCGGTCTGGGGCAGCTTGACGAAGGCAAAGACCATCTGCGAAATTCTCTTCGTCTGCTCGGATTCCCTCTCCCACAGCCCGGTGCGCCTTTGCTTCTGGCTCTGGCCCGTGAGTTTACGCGACAGGTTCTCCATCAGATTAAACTGCCAAGCCTGAAGCGGTTTACAGACGGGGCAAAGAACCGGTATCTGGAAGCTGCCCGCGTTTACTACGGGCTTGTGACGGCGCTCTTTTTCTCAAACGAGACTCTCCCGGCGATCTACTCTGCCGTCCACTCGCTCAACCTGACCGAGCAAACCGAACTGTCCCCCGAACGGGCAAATGCCTACGCTCTGATGTGTGTCACCGCGACTTTTGGTGGTCTTCGGTCGGTGGCTGAGTACTACCGCAAGTCGGCTGTCAAGGCGGCTCAAGCGGCTAACCAGCCCATAGTGTTAGCCATTGTGCAGCAGGTCACGGCGCTTTTCAGTGCAGGGATGGGGCGCTGGCAAGTTGCATTGGTAGCCCTTGAGCAGGCTGTGGATATCAATACCCGCGTTGGAGCCTGGCAGCGTTGGGGCGAAACAATGGCGATTTTGTCGCAGGTTAAGTATTATCAGGGCGATCTTGTCGGTAATGATCAGGTTTGCGAGAAGATTAGCTATGTCGCCCAGCGTAATGGGAATTCCTTGCAGGAAGCCTGGGGGATCGAAGGACAGGCCCTGAGTGCCCTGCGGTTTGGGGATATTGATAAAGCTATTCGCTTATTTGAAGAGGCGATGCCTGGCCTCGCCCCTGATACCGGCGCAACGATCTCTGCCAGTGGTTTGCTGGCGGTTGCGCTCCTGTATCAGGGGGAGCATGAGTTGGCCCGGCAGTTGGCGGATAGAACGGCGATCCTGATCTCCGAATCATCACTGACCCATTTTGCCACTGTAGAGGGATATGCTGGAGTTGCAGAGGTCTATCTTACCTTGTATGAATCGCAGGATAACCTGTCCGCTGATGACCGTGTGAAATTGTACGATGCTGCTCGACAGGCTTGTAAGGTACTGCGCGCTTCGCAAATTTTCCCGATCAACCAGCCTGCTATCTGGCTCTGGCAGGGCTTGTTTTACTGGATCGATGGGCGGACGGCGCGGGCAGAAAAAGCCTGGCAGAAGAGTCTGGCTTTGGCCGAGGAGCTTGCAATCCCCTTTGATCAGGGGCGTGCCCATTATCAAATTGGATGCCACCTGCCAATGGAAGAGCCAACTCGCCATGAGCATCTCACAAAGGCGGCCCAAATTTTCGAGACACTGGGCGCAGCTTATGATTTGCAACGTGCTCAGGGCGCTCTTGGGCAGCTGAAGGAGCATTGATGTATGGATGACTCACTGGATTCCGGTGTACTGAGACGTGTGATTGAGATCAGCCGCCAGATGGCTGAGACTCGTGTCCTGGCTCCGCTTCTTCGTTATGCGATGGGCGAGGCCATTAAACTGGTTGGAGCGGAACGTGGTTATCTGGTCATGCTCCACCCGGATGGCTCATATGATTTTCGTGTCAAGTGTGACAAAGATGGGAATGAGCTCAAAAGTGGCGAGGATCAAATCAGCCACACGATTGTTAACCAGGTGATTAGTGATGGTCAGCCTTTGCTGTTAGCCGATGCGCTCTCTGATGATGTCTTTGGAGGGAAGACCAGTGTGGTGGGCCTCAAGCTGCGATCCGTGATGTGTGTGCCGCTCATTGCACGGGGAAATACCATCGGTGCGATCTTTGTGGAAAACCGCCTGACTACCGGGCGTTTTGAGGAAAGAGACCTGATTCCGCTCACCTTATTTGCCAATCAAGCCGCTGTTGCGATTGAGAATGCGCTGCTGAATGATGGTCTTGAACAGCTTGTCGATCAGCGCACCGCTGAGTTGGCCGAGCTCAATGAGGATTTACAGCGCAACTGGGCCGAGGCAATGGACACCAACCGGGATCGCACCACGATGCTGGCTACTGCTGCCCATGACCTCAGAAACCCGGTCGCGGCGGTTATTATGAATGTCAACCTGTTTGCGGATGGCAGTCTGGGTGAGTTAAGCCCGCTCCAGAAAAAGCAGATCAACAAGGTGCAGGACATTCTTGACCATACCATGCAGTTGATCCAGGATATCTTTGACCATTCGCGGGCCGAATTGGGACAGGTTTTATTGACCCCCACCCGGGTTGATCTGGGGGAATTCCTATCCTCCGTTTATAGCGTTGGCCTTGACCTGAGCTGGCCGATGTCGGTCACCTTTCGGTTGAATATGCCGGAAGACCTGCCGGTGCTCATGATCGACCCAACCCGTATTCGCCAGGTGCTGCTGAACCTGATCTCAAACGCGTTGAAATTTACAGAAGAAGGCAGCGTGGTCTTATATGCAAAGCTGCGTGATGACGAAGTGTTGATCGGAGTATCTGATACCGGGAAGGGCATCCCGACCGATAAATTGGACGAAGTCTTCAAACCCTTTGTTCGCCTGGAAAGCAAAGATAAAAGCGGTGCAGGCTTAGGGTTGGCTATTTCCCGCCAGTTGATACAGATGCATGATGGTGAAATCTGGGTTGAAAGTGAGCCGGGTAAGGGAGCGAATTTCCAGTTTACGCTGCCTTTAGCCGGAGTTCCTCTACCGAAGTAATGTCTCTATTGGCTCGGCAGTAACTCCGAATCAAACCACAGCCCGGCTATCTGGTGCTCCGGGTCGTTTTTCCAGAAGACGACACGTATCACTACCTGGGGATCATTCTCGAATTGAGCCTCATAGACAATGGCTACCTGACGGTTTAAGTCTTCAACTCCCACCAGACTCCGCCCCTGATAAGCACCCAACGGCCCGATAATTTCAGCATAGGCATTTGGAAAGGTAATCGGATCGACCTGTTTCTTCAAATCCTTCGAAAAGTCCCGTACATGCTGGTCATAGTTATTGTCGCTCAACCCGACTAACGCATTTTCCACAATCGGATCAACGGCGTTGATAAACGCGGTTTGCTCCGCTTCGGATAGTGATTCTGGTGTCTGGCAGGCTGATAGCATAAACAAGGTCGCTAGAGTAATGATCGTTAAAGTTTTATGCATGTTGTTCCTCCTGCACGATCTGCCGGTATTGCCCTCCGAAAAATAGTAGGGGATCGGATGGGTTATTGTCTCCCTGGTAAAGTGCCGTTACTTTGCCCAGAATGATCCAGTGATCACCACCTTCATGCATCTGGTAGTGACTGCAACCCACCGCCCCGATCACGCCCTCCAGCAGCGGCCCGCCAGCCCACTCTTTGAAGGTATAGGGCGGGGCTGGTTCACCGTCCGGCCACAGGCTGGCGAAGTAATTAGAGAGCGGTTGCTGGGCGGCGCTGAGGATGTTAAAGGAAAAACCTTCCGATGCCAGCAAATGAGAGGCAATCCGGGCCTCCTTGCCGACGCAGACCAACATCAGCATCGGATCAAGCGAAACTGATGCGACAGCGTTTGCCGTCATGCCGACTACTTCTCCGTCTGCCGTGTAGGTCGCAAGCACCGTGACACCGGTTGTAAACAGCCCCATTGTTTGCCGGAAGGCTTTTGGATCAAGGTTAATGGACATATTGACTCCTTCACTCCACGTGCGTGATTGTAGCGTGATCTATTAATCAACTTCCATATTCCATTGGCGTGGTTTTGTCTGCTATAATGAGACTAGGTTGGGCCAGACCATAGATTTAGAATCAAAGGGCCTAACTGTATAGGATCTGAATAAGGTTTTTCAAAACCATTATCTGGTTCCACCTGACAAACCCATGCCTAGAAGGGCCGCATGTAGATTGGGGTGAAAAAGGGTTTGATGTTTGCTCTGTGACCGCTTGGCCGACATGTGTCACAGAAATTCAGTTCCGCATGATTGATCCTCAAAGTAATTAGGAGATATATATGGCTGAAGAATTTAAGATTACGTATGCTACCCTCTCTGCCGATAACGAAGAGCTTCATGCCGCATTTGATGAGGGCATCAAGCGCATTCAGGCACAGAAGGGAAAGTCCTTCCCGATGTATATCGATGGGAAGGAGGTTGAAGCCTCAGATACTTTCCCGGTCTATAGCCCAATTGATACCCGTGAGCCGATTGCACATTTCCAGAAGGGTTCACGTGACGATGCGAAACAGGCCATTGCCGCTGCCAAAGCAGCTTATCCCGCCTGGCGTGCGACCCCTTATGAAGAGCGTCTGGCATTAGTTGAGAAGACCGCCGATCTGATCTCCCATAACAAGTTTGATATATCCGCCGCGATGATCTGGGAGATGGGCAAAAACCGGATTGAAGCGCTGGGGGATGTCGAAGAGTCGGCTGACCTGCTGCGCTATTATTGCTACCAGCTGCGAACCAATAATGGTTTCGTCAAGCAGATGAATGCCTTCGGTGCGAATGACACCAACACCAGCGTGCTAAAACCTTACGGCGTGTGGGCGGTAATCTCACCCTTTAACTTCCCATTGGCGTTGGCGGCGGGGCCGGTTGCGGCAGCGCTTGTTACCGGTAATACGGTGGTCTTCAAGCCGTCATCGGATGCGCCCTGGTCCGGATATTTAATGGTCGAACTGCTCGCCGAGGCGGGGATCCCATCAGGTGTGGTCAATTTCGTGACCGGGCCGGGCAGCACAGTCGGTGCTGAACTGGTTGAGAACCCCGAGGTGGACGGCATCACCTTCACCGGGTCGTATAACGTTGGCTTTAACAATGTGTACCGTGCCTTTGCGCCTACCTATCCCAAGCCGGTGGTAGTCGAGATGGGCGGTAAAAACCCGACCATCATCTCTAACAAGGCCGATATTGAGAAAGCTGCCCAGGGCGTGATGCGGTCAGCCTTTGGTATGGGCGGACAGAAATGCTCGGCTTGCTCACGGACTTATGTCCATAAAGATGTATACGACGATTTCCTGAACCTGCTGGTTGAGAAGACCAAAGCCCTTGTGGTTGGTGATCCGCTGGCGAAGGAAACCTTCCTTGGCCCGCTGGTGAACAAGAGCGCCCAGGA
>JBNKDD010000143.1:0-14102 GCA_050288085.1 Anaerolineae bacterium | reverse complement strand
CACCCGCTGCTCACTGCTCAGAGGGTGTTTCGTGGGGTTATTTGAATCACAACGAGGGTGTCCAGAATTTACCTTGACTGATCCGTATCTCCGCGGGAATGACCTGGTCGGGGCGATATTGACTCAGCTTTTCGCCCAGCTCCCGGCGCTGCTGACCGGTTATCTTGGCCGCGTTCTGCCCCTGATACTTCGACGCCAGCCCGGCTATCCCTTCCGCTCGATAGCGCTGACACCAATCCATCAGGGATCGCCAACTCCCACCCACCATATCCAGTATTTCCTGGACTGGTTTGCCTTCTCCGTACCGTCGCACCGCCTGCAACCGTCTCAGTTCCTGCCCATCCTCGGTTTGCCCTTCAGCCTGCCGCAGTTTGCTGATCTCTGGTTCTGTTAGAATGAATTGTCTCTTTGCCATAATTACTAATTATGCGAATTTGTTTTGATTTGTCCATAAGTAATATACTACACCTCACGAGCAACATCATGTGTCACGGTATAACACAAGTAAGTTTTATTTCTTTTAATATATTCTTAAAGTTAGTTCGACAACATTACCTCTAACAGTCAAACCATGATAATCACAGATTACATATTTGTATGGCTGATCAGGTTTTTCTAGCATGTCGATTCGTTTTACTATCAACATGATCGTTTCGTGACTCCAGAAAGTGCTGTTTTGAATGTATTGTTCAATTAACAATGGATCATCGACAAACATATGTTCAGAAATGGGTACAGGCACTTCAAAATCTTCATCATCAAAATATCCAGGTTCTTCTGCCTCAAATTCTTGGGCTTGAGAAAACAAACCAGAGCCCACAAACATAAGATCTTCTTCGTCAAGTTCTAAAATGAGGTCAAGGGAACCTTTAACATTGTGATGATCCCACCCAAGACTATCAACCGTAAGATGCTGTAAGGGGATAGGCTTATTGTTTAAGAATGCTTTCATATATCCCTCCAGAATTCCAATGTCAGAAGTATATTACCTTGACAACAAACTTTCTATCATCCCGTCTGGTTGAACAGAAATATATCCTGATGGTGTAAAAGGCACTCCTTGCCAGGGGGCATTTGAACAAGTACGACACAAGGTCGCTTAAATAACCGTTGTGCTTGGCGGGTGTTTTTCCTCATTTGTGCAGATGAAGCTTTATCTATCACTCTTTCTACAGTTAGCGCACTCAGCGCTGCAAATCGTTTTCCGAACCGGTGTAAGTGAACTTCTCTATGGTAAATGAGCGAAACGCAAAAGTCTTTGAGTAGGTTCTGGGTCGGGCTGATTCTTCCCACCCATCCCTGAGAAATGCCGATGAAGGTTTGGAAAGCCCCGCACTGCTGGTTATATACCAGAAAGATTGGTGCGCAGCCAGCAGATCATCTAATTCAGCTTCGGTGTGCAGGTGGTCGGCAAATGGCGTAAACATCTGATCCCACTGGGCTTCAATGTCGTTAACGTAGAAGTAATGTTCCGCATCAGGGAAATAATACAGCATTGGCCCGACAGTATAGGCATCGGTCGAGACAATGAGATCACCCGGTTGTATCTCTTCCCGTAGACTCTGGTAAACATCTTTCGCCGGTTCATTGAACTGTTCAGTGTAAACATCTTTGAGCGTAAAGAGATTGAGAACCGCAAAGATTCCTACAGCGGCAAATCGCATCGCCCGGTGAGGAAGCACGCTGATACTGACGCTGAGGAGCAGCAAAAGCAGCCCGGTGTAAACAATCGTATAGCGGGGCCAGAAAATCGGCATAAGAATCCGGGAGATAAGAATAGGGGTTTGTATGGCGAACAGGCTTGTAAGCAGCAAGAACAACCCGAATACCAGTTCTTCCTTATGGTTCTTCCTCTTTGCGATAATCAACCCGCCGATAATTAACCCTATCGAAAACAAGACCACCGCGCTCATGATCGGGGTGACCGCCGGAAAAAGATATTTATAGGCGAAAGGCGTGTGGTACGAGGCCATCACTACTCGAGGGGTGATCGACGGAATCCACGAAGCCTGCCGTGCCAATTTGACCTGGTTCCATAAGACAAACGCCCAGGGAAGGTAAGCAGCCAGCACGATCCCACCGCTGAAAATATAGGATTTGAGGTGAGCCCTTTTATTGATCAGCAGCCACAGAAATATAAAGACATGCAAATAGAAGACCGCTATAAGCGCGTAGTTATGTAGATAAACTGCCGCCAGGGAAGCCGCGCCAAAGCAAACCCAATCCATTGTCCGGTTATGCTGCGCGGCAAGATATCCATATAATGCACTGGCCGTTACGGCTACTATAGCCAGGGTATACATCCTGGCTTCGTGCGCATAAATCAGGATGCCCGGCGTGAAGATAGTCAAAGCTGCATAGAGGTAAGCTGTCCTGTCCCCAAAAATCCGGCGAACTGGGCCAGCCCCCAGCGAGACAAGCGCAGCAGCCCCGGCAGCAGACAGGCTGCGTAATGCCCAATCGGAGGTTCCCAGAACTGAGGTGACCACGTGCAGCAGCAGGAAGTACAGCGGCGGGTGTTTATCGATGGCTGTAAGGCTGATAATCTGGCGGAATGAATGCCCGGCCATAAAGGCCGAATAAGCCTCATCGAACCAGATACTTTCATGCCTGATCCCTATAGCATAGACCAGGCAGGCTGCAATGATGATGGCGATCCAATAATATAAGGTCGATGAATTCCACGTAGTTTTCCTTCCATCCATGTGGTTCTCCTTGTGGAGCTAGACGGAGAAAGTAACCGCTTTTAGAATACTACAAAAAAGCCTAAGCTCGTATTGCCTAGGCTTTAAAATCCACCGTGTCCCGTTGGCCGATTACCCTCCACCCCCGACCGTCAACGACTCCGACTCCATCAGGATATCCGCCATCTCCCAACCCTTCCAATCCGCCAGTTCGATAAACGCCCGCCGGAACAACAATTCCACCTCGACGCTGGCCTCATCCTCTGGCATGGCAAACGTATAGACGGTTGTATCGCTGCCCATCGCCGGGATACGATTGTCACTCACCACGCGGGTCGGATTCCAATAAGCGCCGGTCGGTGAGATTCCCGTCCAGACATCTTCAAGGATTTTGGCGTAGGCTGTTCCCGGCAACCCGGCATAATACCCCGCCGCCGGATCGCCCTCTCCGCCCCAGGTCGGGACGGTCGGGCCGTCATCCTGATGCAATAGATTCCCATCTGAATCGGTGGCCTGCACTAACAAGATCAGGTGACGCAGCGGGGAATCGGTCGGGACGTGGTGTCCGGTCAGGTTATTGGTGATCGTAACCGTGACGACAAGTTGATCGCCCTCACGTTCCGTGCTCACCTCCATCGTCACCGCATTCTGTAACAGCTTCTCGTCGCTGGCTCCGGGCATCCGGTGGCTGAAGATCGTCGCCGGATCGCGCTCCAATCCGCCTTTCTCAGCGAGTGCAAAATGCGTGGCGTCGCCCGACGGCATGTGACAATCCTGGCAGGTCTGGCCGGTTTCGCTGTAAGGGCTGTCCAGCCATTCACCAAACGAGTTATAGATGGTCGTGTCCCAGAACGTGCCGAAGTGACAGCCCGCGCAATAAGCGCTTTCTCGCTGAACCGGCGAATAGGTATCCTCGCCGG
This sequence comes from Anaerolineae bacterium, assembly GCA_050288085.1. Lineage (GTDB taxonomy): Bacteria > Chloroflexota > Anaerolineae > Aggregatilineales > UBA3940 > JBNKDD01. The sequence continues at coordinate 10,498 of JBNKDD010000143.1, read as the reverse complement.
GCGCGACATCATCATAAGGCCCCGCAAAGAACTGGTGACCTTCTGGCGGGCGGCGAAACTCATAAGATAGCACACCGGGCATATTGGCATAAGGCAGCCCGGTTGATGGATCAAGTTTCACATCCCAGACCTTATGGCAAAAATCGCAGGCCACACCTTCCGCCCCAACCCCCTCGACATCTGCCGGATCAACACCATAGGGCATATTAACTGCCGCCGCCGGGAGATGACATGTCGCGCAGTTCCCGGCGCTGTCGGGGAAATCGAGCTTAAAGCCAGGGCCGTAGTAATCCTGCGAAAGATCAGGAGAGATCGGGAAGGAACCATAATCACTGCTGTAACCTGTGCCTGTCACCGGACTCTGGTTACCGTTCACATCCGTGCCCGCATACATGGTGAGAAAGCGCACGTTGGTAGCAGATTGTGAGTGAGCGTCGTTCAACCAATCATCGAAAGGCAAAGCTGTCCCCTGGGTCAGATCGTCAGCGGAAGCAGAATGACACTCGGCACAACCGCTGTTTTCTCCCTCGCCAGATGTCTTACCGGAAGATAACCACTCATACTCCGGGTGATCCTCGGCATTGTGAGCATGCAGTTCGAACACCACCTCATCCGATTGACCGGCAGCGACATCAGCCTCGACAATGTAGCAGTCCGGAGAGAAAGCTGTCAGCCTGACCGTATCATCGACCCGAACACCACCGAGGATGAAATCTCCCTCCTCGCCGGTTGTGGTGGATAGATTCGTGGCCTGCACGCGGACGGTTGCCCCACTGATCGGCTTACCATCCTCACCGAGCACCACGCCGCTGATGTCCATCTCCTCGAAGACTTCCGTCTCTTCGGTAACGACCGGCTCGTCCACCTCCGGCGAAGGAACCGGAGTTGGAGCCGCACACGAAATGAGGATTAAACCGGCCAGGAGGGCCAACCATTTTTGAACTGCGCTCATCAGATCACCTTCCTTCCCCAGACCAGCACCCCCGCCATAAACATAAACATCAACAGGCTCTTGACCCCTGTACCTGCACTTGTACTTATACTTTTCGCAGGCACGGATTCGGCCAGATCGGCGCTGCTCCACCGGAAAATCCCCCCGCCCTCGGTCGAAGCATACACCGTCCTCCCATCACGAGAGATACCAAGTTCACCGACCGCACGGGACAGCAGCCCGTCGTTTACGTGAACCCACACCTGACCACCATCAGTGCTGCGATAGACACCGCTCATCAGGTCAGCGGCCCAGACCGTCTGCGGATTTGCCGGATCGATGACCACATCCTTGATAAATGCACCGTGATCCATTCCTATCGATGCCCAATCCCATGATTCGCCCGCGTCATCCGAGAAGCGGATACCGTCCGACGTACCGGCAAATATCCTGTCAGGATTCGCGGGATCGATCTCCAGCGAGAATATAGCAAGCAGATCGATGGGTAAATGTCCCCAGTGTGCGCCGCCATCTTTTGTCTTGAACAGGCCATGAGTGCGCGTTGCCGCATAGACGATCTGCGGGTCGTTCGGATCGACTGCCAGCACCGAGATATTCATCTGGGCCGTGTAGATATCATTGGCCGATTCCCACGTCCTCCCGGCATCGTGAGAAACGAGAATCCCACTGCCCGGCAGCACACAATCGATACCGCCGTATTTGCACTTCCAATGCCCAACCGCCGCGTATACCGTTTCCGGATCGGACGGGGCAAAGACAAAATCGAGAAACTGTTGATCCTCACCGGCAAGCGGAACGGTCACCAGTTCCCAGTTCAGGCCGCCGTCGCTGCTCAAGGCCAGCTTACCGGACAGATCCCATGATGAACTGATCACCCAGTCAAAATCGGCAGGGCTGACGGCAAAGGCATTGACGCTGGTGTATCGTGCAGGCGGGAAAGCCAACCCCGTCCAGGACTCGCCGCCGTTCTCAGTACGGAACAGGCCGCTGCGCCCACCGGCATAGGCCCGCGCCGGGTTATCAGGATCGACGATCACCCTCCTCATCTGAGAGCCGGTATACCCCTGACTGGCGTCAGTCCACGTTTTTCCACCATCCCTTGTGAGGAAATTGCCGCCACCATAGTTATTCACAAACAGCCGCATCGGATCCCGTTCGTCGCACTGCATATCGATCGGGAACCCGGCGATAAGACCGGCGGGCCCCCAGAAATCCGTCACCTGATAGCCGAGATCTTGCCACGTGTAACCGCCGTCATCACTGCGGAAAAAGACATGATCCCCCGCCGCATAGACGATATCAGGATCGGAGCAAACCTCGACCGCCGAGATCAGATCGGCATCAAGCGTCTTATCCCATGACTCGCCGCCATCGGTGCTGATAAACACCCCGGCAGGCGATAACTGCTGTTTGTCCTCCCCGGCCCGTGACCAGTAAGAATGGCCGGTTCCGGCAAACAGGATATCAGGATCATCAGGGTGCATAAACAGGCTGCTGATGTATAAGCCGGTCAGGCCGTTATCTTCATCTATCACCGTCCACGTCGATCCGCCATCGGTCGATTTGAGGATACCGATCCCACCCGGATCGAGCGGCGGGTTGACGTTTGAGGCTTCACGGTCGAAGATGCCGGTTGAGACGTATAACACATTGGGATCACGGGGATCGATCAATATGTAGCGAGCCAGATTCTTCCCATTCCAGATCAACTCCCAACTCAAGCCGCCATTCACCGATTTATAGACTACACCCGTCACCGGGTCGAAATCACGGGCGATCATCTCCTCACCGCACCGCCAGCTGCTGATCTCGCCTGCGGCATACACCACATCCGAATTACCCGGCTCAACCGCCAGCCCGCGAATCGCCAGCCCTTCGTCGCCGGTCACCCCCTCGCTGCGACGCTTCCACGTCTGCCCACCGTCATCTGACCGGAAGATACCTCTCACACCCTGCATCCCGATCCATATAATGTCGGGATCATTCGGATCGATCGTCAGCGACAGGACCGGAACCGCCCCGCCCGCCGGGCCGAAACGCAGGTCAATCCCCTCGTTGGAACTGTGCCACGTCAGGCCGCCATCGGTGCTGATATGAACACCCGCAAAAGCATCCGTCACGTACATCATGTTCGGGTCGCCGGGTTTGGCGCGGATATCATAGCCCAATCCACCCGGAGGCCCGCCGGTATGCACCCAGACCTGATCGGCAGTCAGGCCGGGTTGGGCTTCCGCGCTGAGTTCCTCGACGGGGTAAAGCTGATCGATCCAATCGACGGTCAGGTTAAACAACAATGGCTCCTCGGTGAGGTGCTGCATGCCCCGTCCATGTTTGTCACCCTGGTAAATCTGAGTCTCGTAGCGGTCCAGGTCAAGGCTTTCCCCTTCCCGGCAGGTATCCGCAGAGACTTGATCGCCCTCCGCCGCGACACACAACACCGGTTTATCGCCCAGTTCTGCCAGTGCGTCGGCGTATGGAACATTCAGATACCCGCCCGGCGAGAGCGAAATAGCGCCCGCGCAGCCTTCGCCGCAGGCATCGACCGCCGCATCAGCGCCGATATCGCCCCCCACCATGATGATATTATCCGGGTCAACGCCCGGCAGGCTGCGGAAGGTCGCCAGCGCAGCCCGCGCATCTTCGAGAATCCCCGCCTCGTCATGCTCACCTTCGCTCTCTCCATGTCCGCGAGAATCGAAGGTGAAGACCGCGTAGCTCCGATCTGCTTGTGGGCCGGTATCCGGCGGATTCTCTGACCGCCCCTGAAGGATCGGGGCCAGGTCAACCCAACCGCTTTTGTCACACCGGGCCAGCGATTGGTGCATCAGGATCACACCGGGCGCGGGTGATACGGCAGCAGGCCAGTACAACCCGACCAGGTTCGTCCCATCCCCTGACTTAAATTCGATCCGCTGCGGTTCGGGTGGGAGAGGAGTCTGGGTGGGAGACGGTGTAACGACCGGCGTCTCGGTTGGTGGGATGCTGGCTGGTGTGTCGGTGAGCAAGGTTGTTGCGGTCGCCACCGCAGAAGGCGTGGCTGATGGATCGGCTGTCTCTGCTGTTTCTTCCGTTTCTGCTATCTCTACTGTCTCTGCCACTGTGGGGGTGTGACATGCAGACAGCACCAGCAGGCATATGGTCGAGAATAAGAAAATGGCATAGCGTCGCATGGGACTTATTCCTTCCTCGATAGTCACATTTATTGGGCGGGTCACACTTATCTGAGATCAAGCAGCATGATCTTTTTCAGGCAGCAAGCACCGGCCTTATTCATTTGGTTAATGGTCATGCGTTGAGAGGTTTTCTCCCGGCTAATTGCACAGAACCAGAGTGCTCTCCCTTCAATAGTGTACACCAAATTAATGCATGTGCCGATATAAACAAAATGGCCCAGGATCACCCAGGCCATTTTAGTATCTCGTCATTAGATTTTGCGGCTGCTACAGCCCGGTCATTCGCTCCATAGCTTCGGGATACCGCCCCCCCTGTATCGTGATCTTTGAGAGAGCACTCTCGATCTCCTCCAGATCATCAGGCGTAAGCGTGATGTCCGCCGCAGCTATGTTTTCCTCCAGGCGCTCCAGCTTGGTGGTTCCCGGAATGGGCACGATCCACGGCTTTTGAGCCAGCAACCAGGCCAGCGCTATTTGAGCAGGTGTGGCCTGCTTCTGTGCCGCGATCCTTTTCAGCAAGTCGATCAGAGCCTGATTCGCCTTTCGAGCCTCCGGCGTAAAGCGTGGCAGGCGATTACGGAGATCGGAGTCATCCAGAACCGTGTTTTCATCGATCTTCCCGGTGAGGAAACCCCTACCCAATGGGCTGTATGGCACAAAGCCGATCCCAAGTTCATCGCAGGTAGGCAGCACTTCTTTCTCAGGAGTCCTCCACCACAACGAGTATTCGCTCTGGACTGCCGTGACCGGCTGGACGGCGTGGGCGCGGCGGATCGTTTGTGCGCCCGCTTCGGAAAGCCCAAAGTGCTTGACCTTACCGGCCTGGATCAGGTCTTTCACGGCTCCGGCTACCTCCTCGATGGGCACCTCCGGGTCAACCCGATGCTGGTAGAACAGGTCAATCGCCTCGACCTTGAGCCGCTTGAGCGATGCCTCAGCAACCTGTTTGATATGCTCTGGATGGCTATTTACCCCCATAGGGCCGGGCTTCCCATCGGGGGCAATCTGGAACCCGAACTTCGTAGCGATCACCACTTGATCACGGAAAGGGGCCAGCGCCTCGCCGACCAGTTCCTCGTTCGTGAATGGGCCATATATCTCGGCGGTATCGAACAAGGTAATGCCGCGTTCGACGGCTGTCCGAAGCAGGCTGATCATGCTCTGTTTGTCGGCTGGCTGATCGTATGCGAAACTCATCCCCATACAACCAAGCCCCAGAGCCGAGACTTCCAGATTGCTATTTCCAAGTTGACGCTTTTGCATGTTCTGAACCCCCATTTCTCGGTGTGATTGATATTCTTGAAGAAAGGTCCGGTGGTATAGAGCCATTATAAACCTTGTCCGGTGGGTAGTGTAAATCTCTGGAACTTTCTTATAAGGCCCGAAACTAAGATAGCTGCGATGAGTCTACACTTGGTTAGGATTTCCTAACCATTGTACAGCATATCAGACCGCCTTCAACGGTAATCGTGTCTTCAAATCAAGATTGAACGAGCCATACGGCGTAACATGTTCATAGAAAAGGGGTGTCAATCCACGCCAATCCGCCTCCGTCATGCGCCCAAACCATCAAGGAGATTGCAGGCTAACGTGCTGCGCGTCAGCCGCGCCGCGCTTTCACCGAAGCACACTTCAATTCAAGATACCACACAAAACCTGATTTTCGCCCCGATACCAGACCGCGAAGCGGTGTCGGCCTGCACGCGCTTGTTGGGCCGCGCCCACCTATTTCAGCTCTTGTCCCTCCAGCCACCGAGTGTTCACCAGCGCGCATGGTGCAAGGAGTCCGCCCCAGCGCGCCTCTGGAACCCGGCTCGCAATATGCACATCAGCCAGGAGCATTGGATGTTCGGGAACGTTGGCCATCATTGACATTCTCTTGCCTTCCATCACATAGGGTCCGACATAGAACACCCCTGAAAGTACGTTTTTACTCATTTTCCGTCTTATCGCGATGGGTTCCATTCCCTTATATCCAGATATCTGGGTGATCTCGCTCTGCCAAATGAGAGCCACTACATCATAACTCGAGACCACGTATTGGATGCTTGTTCGGAGCGGAATATCACCCGGCCCAGTTGGCTGGATTTGGGCGGAGGTGAGGGGTATCTGGATACTATACTCAGGCTCGGCGAAGGAGTATAGCGGGGGGTCGTCTTCCAGAGTGCCCTCGATTAGATACTCGGTGGTTAGAACCTGAAGGACGAGCGGCGGCGGCGGTTGCTTTTTCTTTCCAAACATGGGTATCTCCTTATCCATAGGCGGGAGTAGCGAACTTCCATATGGACCTCGGAACAAGTTATGGTTTCAGCACGGCCCAACTAGTTATTCAAAAGGCATTATCATATAATAGACAATTAGAACGGCCTATCTAATTGCCAATTATATAGGCACACCTGCGAAAGGCAAGCATGGGTTTCCATGTCAGAGCTCCTCGATCAAGTGCGCAACGTTCTGCGTCTTAAGCACTACTCAGGTCGCACAGAAGAAACATACGTGCACTGGATTCTCGCTACATTTTCTATCCCCACAAACGCCATCCCAGCACCATGAACGTCCCAGAGATCGAGCAGTTTCTGTCCCACCTGGCCACCGATGAGCGCGTCTCGGTCAATTGATAGTAAATGGCCGAAAACGTACTGGACTACAGCTTTTGATTCTACTGTGAAGTAAATTTGAACTTCGATGCAACAACAGCTTGGAAAGCAAATTTAATGATCAAAAGCCTTTGGATGGTATGCTAAACCTTTCCTGAAGTAAATTGGGATGGATAAATGACGATAAAACCAGACTTGATTGGGTCAAAAAGGTAGATTTCCTTCACGAAAGGGACGTTCCCTGAAGCATCTTAGCGTGCGAAATCTCTGAGTTGCTATCAATTGACCGCTTAACGCTCATTTTCGCCCTCAGATTAGTTTTTGAGGAGTACGGGTCACCATCATATGGAGGGCTAAGACGCTGACCCACGGACAGGAAAGCCCTGACTCGGTCGAAAAGACCACACTCGCATGAGACTGGAATTAACCCCTGAATACTCCATTTGGGGTATGACACTACTACCATCCTGCATCTATGCTGAAGGTGTAAGGTTCGAATTAACTTAGATGGAGAGAAACCGATGACCACCAAAAATAATTCAAGTCTACTTAAAAAGACTGCCAACATTGCCAATAAACATCACCGGCAAATTGCACTCATTGCCGGTTTCGGTCTACTCTTGATGATCGTGTCGATCATGCTAGCTGAGGTGGTCGCAATGGCGGATATCATCGTGGATGGTGATGCCGTAGTTACAGTTAACAATATCCTCGCCAATCAAAGTCGTTTCCGTTTCGGCATTGTTGCTTACCTGGGGGTAGCAATCCTCGACCTGGTTGTTGCCTGGGCGTTTTATGGTTTCCTCAAACCGGCAAAAGATAACTTGTCGTTGTTGGCTGCCTGGTCGCGGTTGGTTTACACCATCATCCTTTGTATGGCATTGGTCAACCTGTACAGCGTTTTCCAGCTGCTGGGAGGTGCAGACTATCTCTCAACCTTCGAAACACCGCAAATCCAGGCTCAGGTTATGCTTTTGCTCAATGCCTTTCGAGATACCTGGGGTATTGGATATATCTTTTTCGGGATCCACCTTACCTTGCTTGGAATCGTAGCCTTTCGATCCGGTTTCATTCCCAAAGTCATTGGGATCATCCTGTTCCTAGCCGGAATCAGCTACCTGATCGATTATTTGGGTTGGATGCTGTTCCCCAATCTCGGCCTGGGCGTATCCTTCATCTTTGGCTATGGAGAATTGATCTTTATGATCTGGCTACTCATCTGGGGCGGTAAGAAGGAGCTTCCGCCCAGTGCATAAAACAATGAGAAAATCGGAAAGATTTTGGCTGCGCTGCCGGGAAATATGCGCTTGAAATCGCGCCAGGGGTAAAAGAAGGTTGGGGCATTGACATTTCGACCGAAATGATCAAGGCTGCAAATAGGAATGCGGCTGGCAGCGATTTTTACAATCTTTTAGTTTTTTCTAAAAACATGCCCCTCGTTGCACGTTTGTTAAATGGGTCATTTTGAGGTTGGCTTCACAGTAGATTCAATAGCTGTAGTCCACTACCGTGCGTTTTCTCAGAATTGCTATCAATTGACCATGTTACGCCATATGGCTCGTTCAATCTTGATTTGAAGAAACGATTACCCTTGAAGGCGGTTTGATGTGCAACACGATGGTTAGGAAATCCTAACCAAGTGTAGACTCATCGCAGCTATCTTAGTTTCGGGCCTATAATTGGGGGCATGAACGAGCCTCCGGTGAGAAAAGTGCTGTTTGCCGCCTTAAGCCTGCTGACCATGCTGAAATTCTTCACCCATCTATTGCTTCCTCGCGTTTGTAGATTCGCGTACCCAATGTATTTTTTCCAACAAGGTTTAATTGAGCATGGTCGATTATTGCGTCGACTAGCCTGATTTGTTGGGTATGTTTGAAACCAATGAACATGGTTAGATGCTTTACAGAGTTATCATCATACTTTAGTGAACAGGAACGCCCTAGTCGACCTCGAACTCGCAGTTCGCAGACGGTAGGCCAGGACACGAATTTTGTCCCAAAAAATATAAACTTGATCTGTAGCCCATCGTATCTGAGCGTTGCGGAGGAGATACTCGGTAGGATGCTATAGACTACAAGAGCCACCCCGATGATATAGTGCAGAATCTGGTACGGTTCAAATTCGATATAGCCCAAGAGCATTGAAACAAAGACAAAAAAAAGAGAGCCAGCAAACAGGAGATATATGGCGATTGTGCTTACCTTCAGGAAAGGAGGATACTGAAAGTGGATGGTTGGTTTCGAAGAGTTGCTACTCATATATTGCTCCCTTGCGGTGGAAAATTATTATTCATCTGCACGCCCTCCCATGTTTAGGATAATACAACACAATCAACAAAGCCATCCCAAATAGTGGGGCAATATGAACTTTCCCAAAAGTGACATTGGTGTAATTCGTGAAATTCGTGGATCATTAGGGCCATGAATCCACAACGATGGCCCCCGGTGAAAAAAGCGCTGCTCGCCGCATCGAGTTTGTTTTTCCTGCTGGCCTGCCTGACGATCTCCGCATTGGGCGGCCCAGCCCAAACACCCGCCCCATCCAACGAAGCACCGACCCCGACCCCACTGGAACCGGCCCCCCCCCCCGCCTTTGAGGAGTCGAGTTTCCCCGCCCCGCCCACTGATACCCCCACAGTCGAGGCATCCTTATCAATCGAGAATCACCTGGCCGATGATGTGTGCTTCCTGTACATCGCCGGGGATGGTATTGACGGTTGGGGGGAGAATCTGGTCGCGGAGGGGGGAAGTCTCACCTTCAGGGAATCGGCTGACAGCGTGACCCTGACTGGCGGTGTTTACGACCTCAAAGCGGAGGACTGCGCTCACAACGTGGTAGCCTGGGCCTATGCGCTGAACGTGCCGGTGGGCAGCATCACCTTTGTGCTCGAACCGGCGGACACCCTGCTGACCGTGATCAACCAGAGTAACTCGCCGATTTGCGGCTTTCGGATGCAGCCCAGCCACCTTGACCGGTGGGGGGAGCGCAGCCTGCTGGACATGGATCACCCGATCCAGCCCGGCGACTCGCGTGATTTCGCCATCCCCTACGGTGCACAGACCCACTGGAATCTGCTGGCCGAGACCTGCACCAGGGTTAAGTTCGAGCAGCGGGACATCGAAATTTCAGGGCGGCGGCAAACCTGGCTGATTGTGGATTAAAATTGGTCGGTGGAGCCAGCTCTGGATCATCCAGCCGCCCCCTGGATCAAATGACTCTTTCTATCTGTCGGGCTTAAAGGTAATACTTTCGCTTAAAATCATCAAAGCCCTTTTTGCCATACCAGTTGCCTACATCCATGTTAGACTTTATCGCCGGATGCCCGAAATCCAGTGAATCACCCACTGGGTCTACTTTATTGCCGTTATTTGAGCTTACTCCACGAATTGTTTCACAATCGACTAAATTCGGCTGAATGATCACTGAGCTATAGTACTTGTACGGCAGCCCATCATTGTGCTTTAGTGCACCGGGTGAAAGCCCTCTTTCCTTGACTTGTTCAAGAATGCCGCTGATCCGCTCAAACGAGTCAATGTCGTTCCGCATGACCTCGTTAATCGAAATCTCAACCAACGACCGCAGCGCAACACCAATTATCCCCGTGCGTTTTTCCTTTGGAACAACACATTCACACGAGCAATTGATGATCACAACCAGTTCAGGATTGGGATCGGCCCTCAATACATCAGCCAGCGGAGATACCGTTCTGACACCCCCATCAACCATATTCTTCAAAGTGCCAGAACCATTTTGGCTTTCTGATCCAACGTCGATTG
>JBNKDD010000142.1:0-14119 GCA_050288085.1 Anaerolineae bacterium | reverse complement strand
CTTAATCTTCATCTTCTTCGCCCGGCCAGGTTGTCAGGCCGTAGGCTCCGGCTTTAAGCACCTTCAAGGATAGCAGGGCGCACTTGACCCGCATCGGGCTGAGTGAGATACCCAGCATATCGAGGATGTAATCCTTATCGATTTTTCGGATGTCCTCCAGGCTCTTACCAACTAACTCCTCATAGAGCATCGAGGCGGAAGCCTGGCTGATCGCGCAGCCGTCGCCATCCCAACCGACTTCGGTAACGACCTGGTTTTCATCCACCTTCAGGGTCAGGTGAATGTGGTCGCCGCAGATCGGGTTATCTTCTTCATACTCGATGTCTGCCGGAGCGACCAGCTTTTTGTTACGTGGGTTCCGGTAGTGGTCTAGAATAACTTCCCGGTACATATCGTCCATAACTCTGTCCTATTCGTAGGTACACGCATTTAAAAAGTCAGGGTGTCCTTGACTTTGTATAAACCTTCGACGAGGCGGTCAACCTCTTCAAAAGTATTGTACAGGTAGAAACTGGCCCGCGCTGATGCGACCGCACCAAAACGCTTATGCAATGGGCCAGCACAGTGATGTCCGGCCCGGATCGCGATGCCGTAATGGTTAAGCACCTCAGAAATATCGTGCGGGTGCATGTCATCAATCAACATGGCGGCGAGGCCACCCCGCTTGGTTGGGTCTTGTGGGCCGAGGACTCGCACCCCCGGTACTTCGGCCAGCCGTTCCATTGCATAGGCGATGATGGCGGCTTCGTGAGCGTGGATGTTTTCCATCCCGATTTTCTCAAGGTAATCGACTGCTGCCCCGAAACCAATTGCCTCGGCAATGCTGGGTGTACCCGCTTCAAATTTATGGGGGAGATCGCTCCAGGTGGAGCCTTCCAATTCAACCCGCAGGATCATATCCCCACCGCCCATAAACGGCGGCATGTTTTCGAGCAGTTCGCGCTTTCCATATAGCGCACCGATCGCGGTAGGGCCGACCATCTTATGCGCGGAGAATGCAAAGAAATCAACATCCAATGCCTGTACGTCAACCCGCATGTGGGGGGCGCTCTGTGCCCCATCGAGCATCACGATTGCACCGACTTCGTGCGCTGCCTTGATCATTTCCTCGGCGGGTTGGATGGAGGCCAGCACATTCGACATGTGGTTGAAGGCGACCAGCTTTACCCGCTCATCCAGCATGTTGTGATAGGCTTCAAGGTCGATTACCCCTTCGTCCAGCAGCACCGGGACGTATTTCACCTCTGCACCGACCTGCGGGGCCAGGATTTGCCAGGGAACGATGTTGGAGTGGTGCTCCATCTCGGTTGAGAGAATGATGTCACCGGCTTTCAAGTTTTCGCGTCCCCAGGTCCAGCCGACCAGGTTAATACTTTCGGTGGTGTTACGGGTGTAGATTAACTGGCGGTGGGAAGGTGCATTGATGAATTTAGCGATCCGTTTGCGTGCACCCTCGTAGGCATCGGTAGCCTCTTCACTGAGCTTGTGAATACCACGATGCACATTGGCATTGTAGCGGCGGTAGTAGTCGTTCATCGACTCAATAACGGATACCGGCTTTTGAGAAGTGGCCGCGTTATCCAGGTAAACGAGTGGAACACCGGGGCGTACTTCCTGATGCAAGATCGGGAAATCGGCCCGGATGGCTTCCACGTCGAGAGGGGTTTTGAATTCAGTCATGCGTCAGTCTCCTCTTGATCCCGCCGCCGGATTTGCACAGCGGCGAAGATAACCGCTCCGAGTGTAACAATACTCAGCCCGAAACCGAGTTTATAACTGAGCGGGTCAAATTTCCATTCCACCTGATGGTCGCCTGCTGGCACACACACTGCCTTTACGACGGTGTAAGTGGTCAATACCTCAGCCCGCTTTCCATCAACCATTACCTTCCAACCGGGATAAGCGGTTTCTCCTAATACGAGTAAACCGGGCGACTCGGTCTGCACATCGATCAACCAGTAGCCGGGCCGTTGTTCAACGATCTGGGCCGAACCCGGTGACGATGATGATTGATCAAGTTCACAGGGCGGCTGTTTGGCGAGAATTGCCGTCAGCGCCGGGTCAAAATCCGGGTCGTGAACGCGTTGAGCGGCAGCGGCACGGTTGGTGATCACCTCGGCCTGATAGACGATCCGGGCGATTGGCATCACACGGGCGCGGCGATATACCCAGACATTATCGGTATTGCCGATCAACTGCAAGGCATTTTCCCCTTCGAGGAAGGGTTCGTAGATCGGTCCACCGGCGATCACGTAGCCCGCGCCGAATATATCGTAGGCGGTCGAACGGGGATCGGGCACAATATCTACAAAAGATTGGTTGGCCTGAATCTGGAGGGTGTTGTAACCGAACATGCTGTTATAGCCAACCTGGGCCGCATCGTTGTGAGAGAACAGGTCGGCTAACCCCCAGGGGACGATCCGTTCGTCCGTGTCGCCGATGATCTGGCGGGCGTCTGCCCAGATGGGCGCAGCGCCAGCCGGTTCTACCCCGATCAGCTTGAATCCGAAGAAAAACAGATCGGCGACCACCAGGGCGATCAGGCCTAAGCCAAGTGCCCGGTGTGATTTATTCGAGCCGAGATAACGTGATAGCAATACACCGCCAATCACGATCATGAGCAGCGCCCAGCCCCAACCGCCGAGTTGGTGCCATAAGCGCCCGCTGGTATCGCTGGGGTGCTGCGCGGCGAAGAGTGTCCCGGTTGCTGCCAGGGATGTGACAGCCGCAATACCCAATATGATCGTTGTCCGGTTGATGAAGCGGGTAGGGCTGGCTTCTTCCGGGGCCTCTTCCCAGCGAGTAACACTGTCGGCTAATAATGCGCTGGCCGCAAATACGAATAGAAAAGCGGCTCGCCCCGGCGCACGGGCCAGTTTGAACGGCGGCAGCATATCATAGAGCAGTGGATATAGGAAACCGTAGGTTCCCAGCGCCATCAGGATTCCGAAGATCATCAGGCTGATGTACAGCCAGGTCAGGCGGGAAGGTTTGCGCAGGGCCAGCGGAATAGCCAGTAAAGGCAGGATGCCGATGTAATAAGTCAGTTCCTCGAAATTCTCAACGCTCCACCAGCCGATGGTCGGATCGCCGAAATAATTCGGGATGAAAAAGGTGATCAGGTGGGCGGGGGGCATTGACCAATAGCCGTAGTTTTCCGGCGTACCACCGGCACGGGTGGAGATAATACTGAACTCCAGGAACGGGAGCAGCAGCGCCGCACCGAGCAGCAATCCAACCACACTGCTCACAGCCGTCTGCCTGATAAGGTGCAGCCAGCGTCCCTCGGTCAGGCCGAGGTAGATCACTAATGCCAGCCAGGTGAGCCCGACAAATAACAGGGATGTCGGGTGCCCGGCTAAAATCGACAGGCCGAAGGGTACACCTGCCACCAGCGCCGACCATATATCGCTGCGCCGGATGCTCCATTGAGCCGCCAGCAGCAGCCAGGGAACCCAGACGTGTGCGGCCAATAATCCCAGGTGCCCGGCGGAAATACGCGCTGCGACGAATCCGCTAAAGCAAAATGTCAATGCAGCAAGCGAGGCTCCGATCCAACCGGCCTTCATCGACCGGGTGAACAGGTACATGCCCAGGCCAGCCAGCCAGATATGCAGCACCACGTACCAGCTAATCCCCAGGTTGACCGGGAGCAGGATCGCTAACCAGGTTGGCGGGTAAAACAGGGCAACCTGCGGATTACTGAGGAAAGGATAACCGCCAAATTGGGAAGTATCCCAGGCAGGAATCCGCCCTGACCAGATCGCCTCGCGGGTTAAAGTCAGCCAGGGGTAGAACAAACCGCGTATGTCATTTGCCCGTAGAGCCTGTCCGGCAGGAGGGATCAGCGCCCGCCACATAAACAGCAGGACTAATAACAGGAGCAGCCCGGCCCATATCCAGGTCATTCGCCGGGTTGTTTTGAGGGGTACGTTTTCACCCAAATGAACACTCGATTCTTTAGCATTGTTTAAGCCAAAAGGCCCGGATAGAGTGATTATACTACCGGGCCTTGTTCTCGTCCGCTATTGTTTTTTTACATATCAAGCTTGGTTTCGATGGAATGGTTCAACCGCTCACGCACTTCCTCGAATGGGATTCGCTGCATCACCGGATCAAAGAATCCGGAGACGATCAGCTTGATGGCCTCTGTGTATGGAATGCCGCGGCTCATCAGGTAAAAGACTTCGGTGTCGTCTACCTTACCAACTGTAGCAGCATGGGTGCAGCGCACATCGTCCGCCTGGATTTCCAGGCCGGGGATGCTGTCCGCACGGGCCGAGCGTTCCAATAGCAGGTTGCGATTGGCCTGGAAGCCGTCGGTCTGCTGTGCGCCCGGATCAACCAGGATCATCCCCTGCCAGACCGACCGGCTGTCACCCTTCAGCGCACCCTTGAATAAGAGATCGCTGGTGGTGCGCAGCGCGTGATGATTCTGCTGGGTATCCAGGTCAAGATGCTGGCGGTCATGGGCAAAATACAACCCTGATATCCGACCCCACGAATCGTTGCCGTCCAGGTCTAAGGTCATGAAGACCTTGCTCATCCGGGTACCCATCTCACCGGCGACCCAGTCAAGCTGGCCGCCGTTGCCCACGCGCCCGCGTTGGTGTCCGAAGTTATAAATATGCTCGCCCCAGTTCTGAAGGGCCACATAGCGCAGATTGGCGTTATCTTTTACCAGCAGTTCGGTTGCGCCGATGTGAATGGTCTGTTCCTCAAGTTCCGGTGAAGCACTCTCGTGCAGATAGGTGACGCTGGTCCCCTCCTCCAGTACACATAGGATGTGGGTGGAGGTGGTATCTGTGCCGGGCAGATATTCAACGCTGTGAAGCGGTAGTTCAACCTGTACGCCTGCCGGAACATAGACGAAAATCCCGTGTGTCCACAAAGCAGCATGCAGGGCAGCGAACTTGCCCTCGTCAGCCTTGACGACTTCTGTCATGAAATACTGCTTGACCAGGTCAGGGTGGTTTTCAAGTGCCTGGCTGAGGTCACTGAAGATCACACCCTGCGCCTGGATTTCCTCGGCGATTTCGTAATGTACCAGCTTGCCATTATCGTATACCAGTAAACCGCCCTGCTTTTCTCCGATCAAGGGATGGTAAAGCGCGTCCGGTACATCGTTGAGCGAAGCGGCTACACCGTTCACCATGTGCAGGCTTTCATCCCAGTGAATCGCTCGAATGTCGGTGCGCCGCCAGGGTTCATCATTAGTGGTAGGCATTGGCATGGATTCGGCTAATTCCCAGGCCGCCAACCGTAAGTCGCGCATCCAGTCCGGCTCGTTCAATTGCTCAGAGAGGGCCACCACATCATCTCTTGTAAAGGGGATTGTCGCTTCCCTCAACGCTTGTCGTCGTCCCAATTTTGTCCTCCGATAGTTCACGTTACCCGCTTGGTGCGGGGAAATATCAACATGATGGGGCAACTTCCATCTGGTGCTGCCCCATACCATTGCTCAGACACCATGAACAGTGTCGTGTTTTTCCGGTTGGATGGACTAACCGATAGAGCCTTCCATCTGAAGCTGGATCAGGCGGTTCAGTTCCAGGGCGTATTCCATAGGTAGTTCCTTGACCAGCGGCTCGATAAAACCATTGACGATCATGGCATTGGCCTGTTCTTCGCTCAGACCACGGCTCATCAGGTAGAAGAGTTGTTCCTCGCCCACCTTGCTAACCGATGCCTCATGGCCGATGGTCACATCCTGCTCATCGATTTCGATGTAGGGATAGGTATCCGAACGGCTGTGTTCATCGAGGAGCAGCGCATCGCAAACGACGTTGCTGCGGGTATTTTCCGCTCCTTCGTAGACTTTGAGCAGCCCGCGATAACTGGCCTGACCACCGTCCTTGCTGATCGACTTGCTGATGATCTTGCTGGTGGTGTTCGGTGCGCGGTGCACGACTTTGCCACCGGCATCCTGGACCTGTCCCTTACCGGCAAAAGCGATGCTCAGAACCTCGCCGTGAGCCCCTGACTCCATCAAATACACTGCCGGATACTTCATTGTTACCTTGGATCCTAAATTGCCGTCCACCCATTCCATGGTGGCATCCTGATAGGCAACCGCCCGCTTGGTAACCAGGTTGAAAACATTGTTCGACCAGTTCTGGATGGTCGAGTAGCGGCAGCGGGCACCCTTCTTGACAATGATCTCGACGACGGCGCTGTGCAGGCTGTCGCTTGAATAGATCGGAGCGGTGCAGCCTTCTACATAATGCACGTAGGCCCCTTCATCGACGATGATCAGCGTCCGCTCGAACTGCCCCATGTTCTCGGTGTTGATGCGGAAATAAGCCTGTAGCGGCATTTCGACGTGCACACCGGGCGGTACGTAGATAAATGATCCACCGGACCAGACTGCCGAGTTCAGGGCGGCGAATTTGTTGTCGTTATACGGGATGATCTTCCCGAAATATTCTTTGACCAGGTCGGGATGCTCTCTCAGGCCATCGTCCATACTGAGGAAGATCACACCCTGCTTTTCCAGGTCTTCACGTATCTTGTGATAGATCACCTCAGATTCGTATTGTGCCCCGGCTCCGGCCAGGAACTTCCGTTCCGCCTCCGGGATGCCCAGACGATCAAAAGTCTCTTTGATCTCGTCGGGAACCTCATCCCAATTGGCAGCCTTATCCTCGGTAGCACGGACGAAATAGTAGATGTTGTCGAAGTCGATCTCGCTCAGGTCGGCTCCCCAATTGGGCATTGGCTTCTTCCAGAAGGCTTCGAGCGCCTTCAGGCGGAAGTCCCGCATCCACTCTGGTTCGCTTTTAAGCCAGGATATCTCTTCAACAACTTCGCGGCTCAAGCCCCTCTTGGCTCTAAATGTATAGTTTTCTGGAACATGAAAGCCATATTTGTCAGCGTAGCTTTCTTTTAATCCTTCGAGTTGTTCGGCTTCATCGGTCATAATGATTGTCCCCCAAGTTAGCTACCATTTTCTCGTTCGCGAAGCCAGTCATACCCCTCTTTTTCCAGCTTCAGGGCCAGGTCAGGGCCACCGCTTTCGACGATCTGCCCATCCAGCATAATATGAACGAACTCTGGCTTGATGTAGTTCAGGATACGCTGATAGTGAGTGATCACCAGGACACCTAAATCCTGGTCTTCCTCATACAGCCGGTTGACTCCCTCCGAAACAATGCGGAGTGCGTCGATATCCAGGCCAGAGTCGGTTTCGTCCAAAACGGCGATCTTGGGTTCGAGCGCCGCCATCTGTAAAATTTCGGCCCGCTTCTTCTCACCGCCGGAGAATCCATCATTCAGGTAACGCCCGGCAAAACTGTGATCCATCTGGAGCATATCCATTTTGGTCTTCAGCAGGCGGCGAAACTCAGGGATCGGCATACCCTTATCTTCGGGATCGGTTAACTTGCGGCGGGCATTGAGAGCCTGACGCAAGAAATTAGCTAAGGTTACCCCAGGAATGGCGACCGGGTATTGGAAAGCCAGAAACAGCCCCAGGTGGCTGCGTTCATCCGGTTCCAATTCAAGCAGCTCTTCGCCATTAAAAATAATCTGACCGGCAGTGACTTCATATTCCGGGTGGCCCATCAGCGAATAGGCCAGTGTGCTTTTACCGGAACCATTTGGCCCCATCAAAGCGTGGACTTCACCCTGCTTAACGGTCAGGTTAACGCCTTTTAAGATGGGTTGGTCGTCAACACTCACATGGAGGTTGCGGATTTCTAAAGCTACAGTCATTTCGTAAAGATGCCTCCTGGCAGGTTAGTTCACTTAATATGTGGGGGATTATAACGCGCCGCCAGACTTAAGTCAATAATATTGATACTTATAATAATTATTGACTAAAGGGGGTGAATCCGATATACTTCACCATACGCCTAAATCAGGTAGGGCCATATCCAAACACAAATCTGTGGGGGAATGAAAATGCCCTACAAGGTAGGAAAATATGCATAGCACACGCCAGGCAATCATTGAAACATTGAATACGATGGGGCAGGCTACGGTTAGCAATCTAGCCGAAAATGTTGGTGTCAAAGCGGTTACGATCCGTCACCATCTCAATGCACTTCAAGCAGAGGGACTGATTAATATTGAGGAAAAGCGCCAGTCAGTAGGACGCCCGCTTTATGTTTATTCCCTCTCAGAGAAGGCACAGGGGCTTTTCCCCCAGAAATACCATGTTTTGGTCAGCCGACTGCTCGACCAAATCAAAGATCAACTACCGACCAAAACGGTCGAGGTTTTGATTAATTCGCTGGCCGGTGAACTGGCCGATGAGGTGCGTGAAGACTTCGAGAGCCTCCCCTTTGATGAACGCATGGCGCGGCTGATTGACGTGTTGGCCGACGAAGGATTCCTGGCAAAATGGGATCGAACGGATGAGGGTATCCAACTTATCGAGTACCATTGCCCATACTATCATCTTGGCCAACAGCATCCCGAAATCTGCCAGATTGATAAGGCGCTAATCCAGGCCGCCCTGGATACATCGGTGGAAAAGGAAGCGTGTATCCTGTCCGGGGATCATGTTTGTTCTTTCTCGATTCAACCAGGTATGAACAACGGACAACACGCTGCTCAGGATTGATTGCGTTATAATCTAAAGGCGTTGCATATCCTGTTCACAAACAGAGGATTTTTTATGAGCAAAGAAGACGAAATACTGGAAGCCTTGCGCGGTGTGATGGATCCTGAGATTGGGCTAAACGTCATTGAACTGGGCCTGATCCGTGAGGTCAAAGTTAACGAAGACAACGCTCACATAGTCATGATCCTGACCACTCCCTTCTGCCCATATGGGCCGCAACTGCTGGAACAAACCCGTCGGACGGCGGAGGGTATTGCGAAAGTGCCAACCACAATTGAGATGGGCCGCGAACTCTGGGACCCCAGCTTTATGGAAGAAGGGGCCGGTGGGGATTGGGGTCTATTCTAATCAGGTGACCTAAAAAGTCACCATGCGCTATACTCCTCTAAGAATATCCGACCTCAACTTTTGGGTTATAATCTCAAACTGGTTTTGACTCTATCCTTATTTCAGAGGTGCTTTTTATGAGAACCATCACCACATTTTCAACTGATTACATCCCAGTGTTGAGGCGATAGTTCAGAGCATACCTGCCGGAAGTAAGTTTACTTTCTGTTTCCCCTCATAAAAAATAATCTCCTCTACACTGGCATGATGTTCTTGCCACGGTACTGGCATGCCTTTTTCCAGAATACCAATCTCTTGAGGAGATTTTTCGTTGTCTACAAAACTTGATGCTTCTACTGTCTACCGCGTTCTGATGGGCGGAACCGCGCTGTTCAACCGTGTTGTCTTTACCATGTATATGCTGTTTCAGGTCGATTTGGTTGGGCTGACGGCTTTACAACTAGTCCTGGTCGGTACGGCCCTTGAGGTCACCGTCATGATTTTCGAGATACCAACCGGGGTTGTCGCCGATACCATCAGCCGCAGATTGTCGATCATCATCGGAATGACCCTGACCGGTATAGCTTTCATTACCCAGGCTGTGCCAAGCTTTCTCGTTATTCTGTTGGGATCGTGCCTGTGGGGAATCGGTTGGACGTTTTGCAGCGGCGCGATATCGGCCTGGATCTATGATGAAGTTGGTGACAAACAGGCCGACGATCTCTTTCTGCAAGGTTCCCAGCTTGAGCAGGTTATGGGCATCATTGGGTTATTGCCCAGTGTGGCCCTGGGCCTGATCTCACCGCCCATCGCGATTATCGCCGGAGGGGTAGGATATTTGCTGCTGGCATTGTTCCTGGCTTTTACGATGCCTGAAACAAACTTCAAACCGCTGGCACGAGAAGAGAGAAACAACTGGGGACAGATGCTCCAGACGACACGCAGTAGTTTCTCTCTCATCCGTAAAGAACCCGTTTTTCTGATCATCATCGGTGTGACATTGTTCACCGGCTTATACAGTGAACCCTATGATCGGTTATGGCCGAAGCACGTGCTCGATCTTGGGCTGGGTGATTTGCCCTTACCGGTATGGTTTGGCCTGATCAGTCTGGTCGGTCAGGGGCTTGGTTTGATGGCGGCGGGGTTGGCCCGGCGGATCAAAGCGAACAGCCGTGAACGCGTGGTCGGATCGCTGCTGTGGATCAAAAGCGGGATGGTCATCATGCTGGCGCTGGTGGCAATGGGGCCATCACTGTGGTTTGTGCTGATCGCGATGTGGGGGTTCGATATGCTGCGGGCGGTGAGTTTCCCGCTGCATGAATCGTGGATCAACCAGCGGATCACCGACTCCAATATCCGGGCAACGGTGATCAGTATTGATGGTCAAACCGACGCACTCGGCCAATTGTTAGGTGGGCCACCGCTTGGTTATGTGGGGCAGCGCCTGGGTATACGGGCCGCCTTGATGGCGGCTTCGGCAGTTTTGATCCCTGCGGCGGGTTTACTGGGGGTGGAACGTCGGCGTGAAAGGAATACTCAATAGAACGATTGGCCGCTGACGAATAGGAATAAAAAGGCGCACCTGTACGATAGTGCGCCTTTTTGCGTTAATTTTATTGACAGTCCCCCGGTGGCTCTGCGTCTAAATCAAGAGTCTTTTCCAGCCAGGAGAAATTCATGGCGATGGCCTGGGGACAATACTCCGCCCGATCCCCGTTGTACTCCACGCCAAAAACAGCTTTACCCGCCTCAATGAAGGGCAGGAGTAGATCACACTCATCATAGGCGAAGCATTCTTCGTTTAGTGCCCAGTCGAAGTATGGTTCGAGGTCTGCAACCTGATCCAGGTCGTTCTTCAACCCGACTGACAATCCGCGCTCGTGGGCGGCATTTGCCAGCCAGATGTTGTAGGCAATCTGATCGTCATAGGTTAAGGGAAAACCGGAATTGTTGGCATAGCCATCGACGTTGTCCGGCTCGACACCATCGCAGCCGCGCTGCACGGCATAATCAAGGCGGCTGGTCATGACCGGTTCGAGTAGATCGATCTGCCGGATGTCCAGCCATTTTTCATCTGACCAACCCTGTAAGGTTTTGCCCAGCACTTCTTCCGGGAATTGATCGGCATCATCGCGCCAGTTTTCCCAACTCCCCGCGCTGAAGTAACAGATCACGACCCGGCCCTGTGCTTGCAACTCATCGATAACGCTCTGAGGCGCGTCGAACAGGTCGATATCATACATCTCTACATCGTAGGAGGTATCAATCTCGCCGCGTAACTGCCACTGCCAGGTTGTGCCGGGAGGCGGCTGCCAGATATCGCTTGCTGCCGGTTGTTCCTCATCGACCGGCTCTGCGTTAGTTTCTGTGATTTCGGCTGCCGGTTCCTCTATCGGTGGGGTGGCGATTTCTTCATCGCCTTCGCCGCAGGCGGTTAGACTGAAAACCATACCGATCAAGGCTAATAAACCGGCCAGATAGAACATACCAGTAGGGACATGGCATGCCGTGTCCCTACGAAAAAATCCTGTGTGCCGAGGCAAAGGCATCAATCATCATTCCTCTAAAACACCCTGAGTGGTCACCAGGAAGGTGTTAGGCACACCACCCAATTCCACGAACGCGACTGAAAAAGCGGACGTTTCACCAGGGAGCAGTCGCTGCGTATCGACCAGGGTCGTGTCGGTTGCGATCACCCGCTGTTGATCATCGAAAACGGCTACGATCACCTTGACTAGATTGGCGGTTTTGGGGCCTTCATTGCGCACCTGACCGCTGATGACCAGCAGGCCGTTATCATCAAAATCAGCCTGTGAGGTCAGAGCGAAATTCTCCGGGCCGTAGAAGGTCTGTACAGTGTAATCAGCATAACGGGCCGAGACCTGTAGATCGTAGCGGATGGTCCCTGCCGGAAGCCCATCCCCAAAGACAATCGAGAACGGAGCAAACTCACCGGGTGCTATCAGGTCGGAGGAGACAAAATCATCCTGTTCAATCAACAGGCGGTTTTCAGCATCATATAACTGTGCATTGATGCGTACAAATTCAAGCGGGGCATTGGTGTTATTGATCACCTGCCCAACGATCTCAAAGCCGCCATTGCGATCAACCCAGGCGTTCAGGCTGGCAAAGCCGATGGTATCCTGCGTCCCGGATTCACCACCCTCTTCAACCAGGCTTCCCCAGGCTGCATCCTCTGTGATGACCAGGGTATTGAGAATCTGGTTAACTGTTCGAAGCTGTCCGGTATCCGCCGGTAGGGTGGTTTGCAGCGCCACAAAATAAGGTCCGGCAGTCTGTATGAAATCGTTGTGCTGGGTTGTTCCTTGCGGCCCGTCGATCAGGAACTTGATTCTCAGGCTGCCATCCGGCTGTACATCGCGGGCGATCTCCTTATAGCCGGGCTTTTTCTCAGGGCTGTAAAAAGTTTCCCGATAGGACTCTACATAGGGTTCCAGATTGACCAGCACTTCTTCTTCACCGGCTTCATCTGGCCCGACTTCAACTTCGATCTCTGCTGCTTGCAGCGTCCCCAGGCTGCTCACATACACTTCGATCAATGGTTCGGGAGAGCCGGGTGGAGAGAATTCGACATCCAGCGCGGAACTGTCGGTTGCATCGTTGACGACCCAATCAGGGGGTAGGTCAAGCGAAAACACACCGGTCGGATGGGTGTAGGTCACGAACCCGGTCGGGTCCACAAGGGAAGGATCCGCTGATTCTTCCACACAACCGGCCAGCATCAGGAGAAGGACTAACAGCCCCGCATAGTTTTTTATCTTCATGGTGTCTTGTGACTACTCCCCACAGCTTGCGGGGATAGGGGTGTTGTGCCCCTATCCCAATTAGCCTTATTCAACTTAACCGCACCAGTGTAAGATACGCGGGTCTGCGAGGGGAGGACCAAATACGCAGGATAAAAAGGTCAGTGCTAGAAGTGGCAGGGCGACAAATGCGGTTATTGCACCTATCACCCTTATATCTTCCCGTTTTGCTGATCCAGCGGTGACAATCGGCAAAGCGAATATGCCAACCCGGATGAAAAAGACAATCACCCTCAGTGGATTAACAAAATTGATATAAAGGTCCAGGCCGGTCAGCAGACCCAACAGGGCAACCGCCAGGATAAAGACCATCCCGACCTCTTCTCCGGAGAAAAAAAGCATAGCCAATGCGCCCAGCAATATGAGATAGTGCAGGATTGTTGTCCAGTGCCAGGTGTAATAGGGGATCAAGAGTGAATAGTCCAGGTTAGGCATTACTCCTCCTTCTTTGTTCCTCATAATTATAATTTCCACTTTTGTCGATTTACAGAATAATCGGATAACGAATGTTTTGTAGGGACACGGCATGCCATGTCCGGGCGACGTTATCCCATTAAAATGTTAAAGATCAAAAGTGGAACTTTTAAAAAACTTATCTTTTTCCACTAAAATAAGGATAACCTCAATTGATATACTAATACTATAATTTCTTCCGGATTCATAGTCAAAGAGTCAAAGAGGAGAAATCATTGGCTTCCGGGCAATCAGAAACTCCAAAATCGGCAGCCGCTCTGGATGTACTCCGAAGGCGACTGCGCCGAATCGGGGTGGTGCGCGGGGATGAATTTATCCCTCGTCCCCTGCCACCAACTCGCAGCATTGACGAAGTGGTCGAGGGACAGGCGCAGGAAACTGCCGCCGGACCATGCTATGTGGTTGAACGCGCTTTTGCGGCTGATGTTGTACGTGGCACTGCGCCAATCAGCGCGTGGCTGAGTCTCACCCCGGCAACAATTGCTCAGGTTGGTGGCGATGATCAACTGGCGATTTCTTCCCTCCAGAAATTTATTTTCCTGGATACCGAAACTACCGGATTAGGGGCCGGGGCGCTGGCTTTTATGGTCGGTGTAGGCCGGTTCAACGATCAGGGAGATTTTGAGACTCGCCAGTTCTTTCTTCGCAATCCGGCAGAAGAACATGCCCTGCTGATGCTGATCAACGAATATCTCCCACCTGATGGGGCGCTGGTGACATTCAACGGGCGCTCGTTTGACGTGCCCCTGCTGTCAGGCCGGTTTCGGCTGGCCCGCCTACCGGATATTGCCAGCCGCCTGCCAAACCTCGACTTGCTGCTTCCTGCCCGCCGTCTATGGCGTCGCCGTTTGTCTTCGTGCTCACTGGGTTCGCTGGAAACCAATATCCTCAGCCTCGAACGTGATCAGGCTGATGTGCCCGGCCACCT